>NZ_JAASHD010000047.1:0-23459 GCF_019734375.1 Clostridium sp. K04 | reverse complement strand
TGTACAAAGATATGTCTTGGGTCATTTTGAATTGACTTTAAGTTTTCTAAGTTTCCTGCATAAGTTAACTTATCTAAATTTATTATTCTTATATCTTCATATTTATTTAACATGTATAATACAAAGTTTGAGCCTATAAATCCAGCTCCACCAGTTACTAAATAAGTTTTCATAATTAAATTCTCCTTATTATTAAAAGCTTAAATTTGTTAATAATTTTATTACTATAATTAATGAATCAAGTTCTACTTTAATTTGATCTTAAATCTTAATTATTTTTCAACATTATCCATGAAAGTTTTTAAAGCATCCTTCCAATCTCTCATTTCATCACCAACTGTGCATCTAAGCATCATGTTATCAAGTGATGAATACGCTGGTCTATCAGCTGAATTAGGATACATACTCTTATATTCTGCAGAAGTACAAGGATTTACAGTACAATTTCTTCCTGAAAGCTTCATTATTTCAGATGCAAAATCATACCAACTACATTCACCTTTTCCTGTACAATGGTATACCCCATATTCTTCTGTTTGAATAAGCTTTAATATATGATATGCTAAATCATTTGCATGTGTTGGATTTCCAAGTTGGTCATTTACAACACTTAATGTATCTCTATCTTTTCCAAGCTTCATCATTGTATAAACAAAGTTATGTCCTACATACCCATAAAGCCATGCTGTTCTAACTATATAATATTTTGATGAAAAATCTCTTACGAATTCTTCACCTAAAAGCTTAGTTTTTCCATAAACACTTACGGGAGCCACTAAATCAGATTCCTTTAATGGTGTTTCTCCTACTCCACTAAATACATAATCAGTTGAAACTTGAACTATTTTTGCTCCTAATTCTTCAGCTACCATAGCTAAATTTCTAGGCCCTAGTGAATTTATTTTAAAAGCTAAATCTTGATTTGCTTCACATCCATCAACATTTGTTGCTGCAGCGCAGTTTATAACTACGTCTGGTTTAACTTCATTTAAAACTTTCTTAACTTGTTCTAAGTTTGTTATATCTAATGTATCTACATCCATAGCAAAAACTTCTGCATTTTTAATTTCTTCTGAAACTGCTCCTATTTCCGCTTTTCCTGTAGCTACTATTTTTTGAAGTTCATTTCCTAATTGTCCATTTGAACCAGTTATTAAGATTTTCATGATAAAACCTCCATTACGTTAATTTTTTTATATTTTAAATTAGCACTCTTTATTTTTCGTAAACGAACGGTAGGTCTAATTCTTTAAATTTCTTTTGCTTCTTATCTTTTTCTGATAATAATATTTCTTCGATTCCATCTAGTGGCCATTCTACAGCAACATCTTCATCGTTCCATAAAAGTCCACCATCATGTTCTGGTGAATAGAAATCTGTACATTTATAGTTAAATGTTGCAGTTTCAGATAATACTACAAATCCATGTGCAAAACCTTCTGGTACATAGAATTGTCTCTTATTTTCTGCACTTAAGTATACACCTTCCCATTGTCCGTATGTTGGTGATCCTTTTCTTAAGTCTACAGCAACATCCCAAACTTCACCTTCAGTACATCTTACAAGCTTTCCTTGTGTATGCTGTGTTTGGAAGTGTAATCCTCTTAAAACACCTTTTTTAGATCTTGATTCATTATCTTGTACGAAAGTCATTGTTAAACCAGCTTCATCAAAATGTTGCTTGTTATAACTTTCCATGAAATATCCTCTAGCATCTCCAAATACCTTTGGTTCTACAATATATAAATCAGGTATTTTAGTTTCTATAAATTTAAAATTTCCTACTTCAACCATCTCTCTACTCCTCAATTATATCTATTAAATATTTTCCATATTCAGTCTTCATTAAAGGTTTAGCTAATTCTCTAACCTTTTCTTTAGAAATCCATCCTTGTCTATATGCAATTTCTTCAAGACAAGCTATAAATGTTCCTTGAGTTGTTTGTACTGCTTCAACAAAGTTAGAAGCCTTAAGCATTGATACGTGAGTTCCTGTATCAAGCCATGCCATACCTCTGCCTAATAAATCTACTTTTAAAGTTCCTTCTTCCATGTATACCTTGTTTAAGTCTGTTATTTCTAGCTCACCTCTTGATGATGGTTTTAATGCCTTTGCTTTTTCTACTACTGAATTATCATAGAAATAAAGTCCTGGCACTGCATATTTTGATTTTGGCTTTTCTGGCTTCTCTTCTAAAGATGTTACCTTTCCATCTTCATCAAATCCAACTACTCCAAAAGCTCTTGGATCTTGAACATAATATCCAAATACCATTGCTCCATTATTTAATTCTGCAGCTTCTTTTAAATGTGAAGTAAAGCTTTGGCCGTAGAATATATTATCCCCTAATATCATAGCAACATTGTCATCGCCAATAAACTCTTCTCCTATTATAAATGCTTCAGCTAATCCATTTGGTTGTTCTTGAATTGCATATTCAATTTTTAATCCAAATTCTGAACCATCCTTAAATAATTCTTTAAAGTTAACTATATCTCTTGGTGTTGATATTATTAGTATCTCTCTTATACCTGCTAACATTAAAACTGACATTGGATAATAAATCATTGGTTTATCATATATTGGCACCATTTGTTTTGACATAGCCTTTGTTACTGGGTAAAGACGAGTTCCTGATCCACCCGCTAAAATAATACCTTTCATATTAAATACCTCACTTTCTATTTTTCACAAATTTCATTCCTATAAATCTTGCTCCAAAATTAACTATCGCATCCATAATAATTAACGGCTTTTTATCTTCTATACTTCTTTTAAATATATAATTAAGAACCTTAAACCCACGTTCTCCAGCACTATATTCTTTAAAATATGGATTTTGGTCAAAGAACTTTCCTATATCACTATATCTCTTTACAGTTTCATTAAAAGATAAATCATGTGAATGAATTATTTTAGAATCTGATGCATATTCAATCCTATAACCATTCATAATAAGCTTATATGCAAAATACATATCTTCATTAGTAGGTAAATTCTTATTATCATATCCATTCAGCTTAACAAAAACTTCCTTTAAAACTGCACTTGATGCATCAGAAAAGAAAAATGTCATAAGCCCTAATCTTTCAACATCCTCTTTGCTAACTATTCTTGTTTCAGCCGGATAGTTTATTTCTCTTGTATACTTTTCTACTTTATGATAATGATATCCTATTTGTCTACTAAAAGCTGCTTCACATTTATTATTAGCAATATCTTTAGTTAGATGATATAACCAATACTCATCCTCAATCTTTATATCTTGAGTTATAAATACAACTATCTCTCCCTTTGCTGCAAATGCAGCCTTTTCTCTAACTAAGCTATGTGAAAAACTCTCTTTAGAAATTTTTTCATAATCACAATTTAATTGCTTTAATTTTTCCTCAGTTTTATCTTTTGATTCCGTTAAAATAAATCTTAATTCCTCTATACAAATATCCTTTTGTTTTTTTATATTAAGATATAAATCTTCTATATAATCTTCTGCATTATAAAGAGGACATATTATGGATATTTTCATGTACTTTTCCTCCATTTTTAAGTTCTTTAAACAGCGCCTTCTCCTCTTATAACAGATCCAAAGGTTTTAATAATTATTTTAAAGTCTAATCCTAAACTTCTATTATCTATATAATACATATCCATTTTAATTCTTTCTTCATATGTAGTATCACTTCTTCCATTTGCTTGCCAATATCCAGTAAGCCCCGGTACAACTGAAAATAACTTATCAGCATATTCTCCGTATAAAGCTACTTCCTTTTCAACTATCGGTCTTGGCCCAACAATGCTCATTGTTCCATTTAAGATATTAATTAACTGTGGAAGCTCATCAATACTACTTTTTCTTAAAAAATCACCAATTCTTGTTATTCTTGGATCATTTTCTAACTTAAAGTTTTTATAAAACTCTTCTTTTTGTTCCTTCGTGAAATTATTAAATATTTCCTCAGAATTTTGATGCATAGTTCTAAATTTATATACTTTTATATCTTTTCCATGCAGTCCTTTTCTAGTATGACCAAATATTATCGGTCCTTTTGAGTCTAACTTTATAGCAATAGCAACAATAAGAAAAATTGGACTTAATAATATTAATCCTATTAACGATCCTAAAATATCTACAGTTCTTTTAAAAAACGGATACCATTGCGATTCTCTTTTTCTCTCTCCTATATCATTAGCTCTAAAATCAGTCATATTATCACACTCCATATGAATCTCCTATTAATATTCCCTTATAAGTATTATTATCAAATTTCTTTTTAATTACTATAGTTTTATTCATAAAAAAAATAATCTAACTTATATTATAGTATAATTTTTTAATAATGAATAAAAATTCATATATTCTTTGCATTAATTTAACTTTTTCTACATTTCTCTCTTCATCTTATTAACATTATACCTTAAATTTAGATTTATTTCTAATCATAGTAATACATAAAGTAAATCTTACTATTTAATAATATTAATGTCAATATAAAAGGTGCATTGTAAGTGCACCTTAAGTAAATCTTAATATTTTAAGTCATATAATTGAATTAAATAAACTTCCATAACTAAAACGAAGAATACAGATAACCCTGCTATATATGGATTTGTAATAGATGATGCTAATATAGACATTGTTCCTATAGTCCATCCTACTAAAACTTGTTCATCTTTCTTTTCTAAAGTTCTTCTAAATAATAAATTTAATAATTTAATAAAGTTAAATATTAAGTATCCAAAGAAAATTGCTATACCTACTACACCTGTTTTAAATAATAACTCTACATAATATAACTCAAAACTACTACTGCTAACTGGTTGTAAATTATTATCTTCCATATATTGAGGATACTCATCGATGTGAGCTCCAAATCCCCACCCTAAAACTGGTTTTGCCTTAATTCTATCTACTAAAAATCTAAGTTGAATTGCTCTAACCTTATTAGATTCATCATTTTCAAAATCTCCAATAGACTCGATTCTGTCTTTAATAGTCCCAGATGAATTAGGTAAATTTTGTTCTGGTGATACAGCAACTATAGTTTTGGGAAGTATTACTGCAACTAATATTATAGGTATTACTGAAATTAATATATTTTTTAAAGTTAACTTATCTCTTCTAACTCTCCATAAATAATATGCAAATGCTATAATAACTACACCTATTGTTCCAAGCCAAAATCCTCTTGTATTTGATACATATATTCCAACTAAAAGTATTGCTAACTTAACAATTCCAAAAACATTATTATCTTTATTAAATAATTTAATAAACATAATCGCTGCTGCAAGTTGCATGAAAATACCATTATATAAATACACTCTAGCATAATTATTAGACATTACTAATCCACTAATAAATCCATACTGTAATTTACTGTTTAAATTATTATAAGTAACTATTATTTCTAAATTGTTAGGTAAGTAAATTCTACTTACAAAGAATAATGTAATAGTCATGATAGCAACTATAACTGCACAATTTACAAACACATTTATTATTTTATCAATATTTTCATTTCTATCTTTGACATAGGCTATTAAAAGTAATATATATATTATCCCTAAAAATGAATTAACATCTGAGAATATATCACCTAAGCTATTTCCATTAATTAACCCAATAATACTACCATAAGCTAAATATATACATACAACAACAATTGGAACTAAAAACCTTTTTTCAACTTTTATTTTTTCTCTAAAAATCATATATACTGAGAACGCTATTCCAACTACAAATAATCCCTTTCTTATAGGAAGTCCAAATAAATGTCCTAAACCTCCAAGAACAAATTCAATAAAAATTAAAACTGTAACTATATTAAAAATAGTTCTTATAGTATCACTTTTTCCCTTCATCTTCTTTTCTCCACTCTATGCTTTTATTTTTTATATTATTTACTACTTTTAAACTTTCCAAATATATTATTTTTATAATCTTTTATTCCTTTTCTAATATATTTAAACTTTTCTATTTTATTATCTTCAAATAAAATTATTTTTAAATTTTCTGTAATAAATCTTCTTTTATCAGTTAGTACCCACTTAGGAAAATCTTCTTTATATTTATCCCAAATATAATGTCTGTTTCTACTCATATAATATCTTCTTAATGCACTATGGTTAGTTGGTATCATAGTAACACCTAATACTTTTTTCTTTTCACTCTCTCCTAAATTATGCACTAAAACAGCGGAGTTAACTTGTAGTATTTTATATCCTTTTTTATTTAAATTTAAGCAAAAATCATGGTCTACTAAATCAATAAATAATTTTTCATCATACATAGCAACATCTTTATATACTTTAGCTTTAGTTAATGCACCTGAAGTAATTTCTGTTAATACCTCATTGTATGAATTTAAATTTATTCCTTCATTAATATTACTACTATTATTATACTCTTTTTCTTCAACATGTATTGGCACAAGCATTGCCACTTCTTCTTTTAAATTGCTATTAAGCCCTTTATAACAATTTAACATATTATTAATCATATCTTCAGTTACTATACTATCATGATCTAAAGTTAATACCCATTGGTATCCCTTTTTAATAGAGTAATTTATCCCCTTATTTAAAGCTGATGCAATTCCTTTATTTTCATTTAAATATATAACTGTTATTTCATCTTCTAAAGCTTTTAACATATTAATTGTTTCATTAGTAGATCCATTATCTACTACTATTATTTCATCAACTTTTCCTTTAAGCTTATTAATACGCAATCTAAAATCATTTTCTACATTATATGTAATAATAATTGCTGCAACACTGTTCAATATTATCCCTCCATGATTATAAATCAAATAATTTATATATTTCCTCATCAGATATCTTTATATTTTTTAATATTTGATTTCTCTTTGCTTCCATTAAAGTCCTTTTACTTTTTATTTCTTTAACATACTTTAAGCATTTTCTATCAAATAACATAAAGAACACAAGATATTTCATTACTCCAATATATATTTTACTCTTATCTTTTTCAAAGGCATAATTTGTTTCATTTTTTATAATCATTAAATAATGATTTCTAAATGATATTCCCTTTAAAAACTCTGATTGGCTTCTTCTGTTTTTTATGGTATTTATTATACCCTTACTACTATTCATCCCTCTTCCATGATAAGAAATTGCATCATGAACATAATAGCATTTAAATCCATAAAGGTTTAATCTCCAACAAATATCTATATCCTCTTTATAAGCAAAGAAGTCATTATCAAAGTATTCTCCACTTACTTTAATCTTTTCTAAAGCATCTTTCTTAAAAACTGCAGCTGCTCCACAAACTCCAAATACTCTTTTATCTTCCTCATACTTGCCTTCATCAACTTCATTTTGTCCGATATCTATACCTTGTCTATAGTGATTAAAAGATATCCCAGCAGAATCTATAACATTTAATTTTTCATCTGTATCAAAATCATACTTTAAAAGCTTTCCTGTTACTGCTCCTATTGATTCATCTTCTGAAAATTTATTAATACACTTTTCAATATAATTTTCTCCAAACACAATATCTGGATTTGCTATTATTACGTACTCACCATTTGATAGCTCTATACCTTTATTAGCTCCTCCTGCATAACCAGTATTTTTATTTTTAAATAATACAACTTTCTCTTTAAAGTTATCTTCAATAATTTTCACAGAATTATCAGTAGAATCATTATCTACAATTATAATCTCTATATTTTTATAATTTTGATTTAATAATGAGTCTATACATTTGTATAAATATTTTTCCCCATTCCAATTAACTATTGCTACCGAAATTAACTTTTCCATATAACTCTACACTTTCTATATTTTTATTATAAAACAATTGAATATTAATTATTTTATATTATATTTTTTTATAAAAGCTTAAGAAAGCTTAACTATTATTAATCCATTTTTAAATTGTACACTATTTGTACTAGGCCAAGCTTCCATACTTTCTGCTATTTCATAGCCTTCGCTTATTTGCTCTTGTGTTGCTTCAATGTAATTATATCCCAATGCCTTCATAAAGCCTATAGCTCTTGAACTATTTCCACCAAATTCAAACCAAGACACACCAATAAACTCACCCACTACTTTATCCGGTATATAACTAGTATGTCTTCCAACTAGCACTACTGGATATTCTGGGTATTCCCCTAAACCTAAGCTTTCAATTTTTTCTGAAATCTCTTGAGCTAATTTAACATCATCCTCATACTTTAATTGCTCACTAGTAAATAATCTTACAACTGTATAGCTTTGATTCATAGCTATACATAAAGCAACAATCATGATTATTCCTTTAGCTTTTTTATCTTTTAACATCCATATTATAAGGTATAATACAGTTGCAATTACAAATTGATAATTAAATTGCATTCTAGGAATTAATCCATTTCCTATATATATTGAAAGTAAAAATGGTGATATAATAAATACTCCTGTTGCACATAGGAATAAGAATCTATCTTTCCCCTTAGAGAAAATATTCACTATAGCATATCCCCCTAAAACTAAAACGCATACTAAAAATACTTTACTATAAAACAGTCCATCTCCAAACAATCCATATCTTACATATCTTAAAATATTCTTTATAGATTCTATAGCTGGTTCTGTTCCCCATTTAATCATTCCATCTACATATTTTGATGCTCCATATAAAGCTGCAACGATTTTATCAACTATATAATATCCAACGTAACCTATAATAAATGTAACTAAATATTTTATTACTGAAATTTTAAAATAATTTTTATCTATTTCTACATTTCCTTTTTTATTAGCAATATAAATTAATATGTAACAAGCTAATGCTCCAGATATATATAAAGCAACTATTGCTTGGTATGTTCCAAATCCCCATACCATGCATATTATTGAAATAATAAGATATAAATTATTATTACTTTTTATAGCCCACTTTGAAATAAAAAATACTGCTATTGAGCATAATATTATAGCAAATGCTACTTCAAAACTTTGTAATATGAAATTAAACTGTTCTGTAAATAACGGTGCTGTAATAAATATTATTGGGAAAACACAGTTTATTAATGATTTCTTATTTTTCTCAAAAGAAAAATAACTCATTACATAACTCCATGTTATTCCAAATATAACTATAGCAACAACCATCATAAAGCACGATATATATGCATTAAACGGCTTAAGTCCAAATAACTTTTTAGTAAATACCAAACCAAATCTTCCAAATGTCGCCCATGTATCTAATTGCCAATCATATTCATTTATTAATTTTTCTGTATCTATTGATATACTGTAGTTAAATATTTTTATTCCATATGTCATAAGTGTAAATAGTATTATTAAAATTATGCTTAATGTATTTTCTTTGCAATACTTCATAAATTCTAATATGTCACTCTTTAACTCTAAAACATCGCTTTTTAACTTCCCTCTATTCATTTAAAATCACTCTACCTTACTAAAATAAAATTATTGATTTTTAAATTTTTATAAAATATTCATTATATAATTAAAGATTTTTATTCTTCATACTTACTTTCACTATATTCATCTACAAAGTATAAAGGTCTATTTTTAACCTCTATAAATATTCTTCCTAAATATTCCCCTATTATCCCTAATGATATTAATTGAATCCCACCTAATAATAACATTATACAAATTAAACTTGCATATCCTGGAACATCTACTCCATTAATAATTGTTTTAAAGAAAATAAATACCATATATATCAATGCACCAATAGCACTTATTGTCCCTAATATAGTTGCAATCCTTAATGGGGCTACTGTAAATGATGTTATTCCCTCAATAGCTAGATCAAATAACTTGAAATAATTCCATTTTGTTGTTCCTGCTACTCTAGGATCCCTATCAAATTCTATTGCCTTCTTTTTAAAACCTATTAAGCTAAACATACCTTTAGTATATCTTTGTCTTTCTGGAAATGCTTTTAATGCTTCAACTGCTCTTCTACTTAAAAGTCTAAAATCTCCAGTATCCTCTTGAATTGGCACTTTTGAAACACTTCTTAAGACTCTATAGAAAGTATGTGATGTAAACTTCTTTAAAGCTGTTTCACCTTTTCTACTTTTACGCTTTGCATAAACATCATCATATCCTTCTTCATAATATTTAAGCATATCAATTATTAATTCTGGTGGATCTTGTAAGTCAGCATCTATTATTGCTACTACATCACCCCTAACATAATCAAGTGCTGCTGCCATAGCAACTTCTTTACCAAAATTCCTTGATAAATTTAAATAACAAACTCTTTCATCACTTTTTTTATATGCTTTAACTATATTTAAAGAATTATCTTTGCTTCCATCATTAACAAATAAAAATTCCATATTATAATTTTCTATCTTATCTGCTAACTTAGTTAACCTATCATAAAGATAGGGTAAAGATTCCTCTTCATTATACATAGGTATTATAATAGATATTAACTTCTTCATAACTTTATCCACTCCTTAAACCTTATTTAGAATATATTCAAGATATAAAACAAAACTATTCCAAAAAATAAGTATAGAAATCAATACAACAAAAATATTAATACGCCATTTTCTTAAAAGTTCACTTAGTATTAATCCCATTGCTACAACTATCAATATATCAGTTACAAAAAATACTCTTGGTCCTGATGCATATATAGTTGGAGATATACTTATTGATAATGCTGAACAAATTGCTGCTAAATATAATATTATTGATAAATATTTGACTTCAATCTTATCAAATATAAGTAAGAATAATACTGGTATAATTAATACTATACATAATAAAATAGAAGTAGGTAAAAATATCTTTATATTATCATAATTTAAAATATTTAAGTTTTGAACATTAAATATTTTAAATATAATTAAATCAGTATTAACATTTAAAATATTTAATTTTCCTTCTATAAACTTTATAATAACTACGACTATAGGAATAGCCCCTATTACCTTAATTAATATAGACTTATATTTCTTCCAAATTACTATATTAATTAAAATAACTAATATAGATATCATTATAATATTACTTTCGAAAATATGCTCTAAAAACAAATTAAGTCCCATCATTAACTTAGTTGGTAAAGATATCATATCCCATTGCCCAAACCAATTTACTATTTCTTTATTTGATCTTTCATAATTTCCTGGTGCTAAAAATAATACAGCAGTATTTATTGCAATAAAAATATTGAATATTACTAAATCTATTCTTATTTTTTTATCTCTAACTGCAATATATATATTAGTTATAAATGCAAAGACAAACATTATTAATGATGCTTGCTCCATATTAGCACCTAAAATAGTCGTAAATATTAATAAAAAATACCATTTTTTATTAAACTCTTCCTTAAATATAGAATTTTTAAATGGTAATATAGTTAAAAGCAAACATGATACTGGCCATAAATAATTATAGGATCCAGTTATCCATGATATTGATGCTGAAAATACCTCTGTTGGTATAGAAAATATTAAAATGCAAATTAAACTTTTAATTAACATTCTTTTGCTTACTGTTATTTCTCTTATATAGCTATATGGAATTAATTTATATATTCCAATTGCTAAAATAACACTCATTATAGTATTTAAAACTCTCCATATCCAAATGTTACATGCAAACATCGGCACCATAATAGATTCTATAACTATTCTACCAGTCCATCCAGTATATCTTTCTTTTAGATATGCTATTAAACTTCCATTGAATGACTTATCAAGGATTGTAGAAAACCACTCATCATCACCCGAAGTAATATTTACTTTACTAAAAACCAAAAACATCATTAATCCTAATATTAAATATGGAATATTCTCAGCTTTAAATACCTTTTTTAAAATTTTTTTCATTTCATACCATCCTAACTTATCTCAATAACCTCATTAGTGAAAATTACTTCTTCTTTTTCATCTTGGTTAATTATCATAAATCCTACTTGATATTTTTTACCTTTATCTAACTTATCTTTTTTTACTCTGCCAATAAGTCCACATTTATTATAAATAGTTTCTGAAGTGTTTTTCTCAGCTAGATCACTACGATTTTCTGCTTCAGTTTTTATAGAAATAATAGTACCATCATCATCTTTTAATAAAATACTTCTATTAATATATTTATTATTACTTCCAATTTGAACTAACCATCCTTTTATTACGATATCAATATCAGAATAAATTATATCTTCAATATCATATTCCACTTCTATATCATAACTATCCTCTACATTCTTTACCTCTTTAACTTTTTCAAAATCTCTCTCTATGAAAAAATAAATACTAAAGCTAATAATTATAATAACTATTAAAGAGGATAATACTATTTTCTTTTGCATAAATAATATTCTCCTTGTTTTCATTAAACATTATTTTTCTTTAAATACCCAAAGTTTATTTACTATATAATTAATAATCATTACAATACCAGTTGTAATAACTAAAGCTATTAATTTATTAAATCCTACCATATCAACTAATAAGTATAATATTCCTGTGTTTAATCCCAATCCAATTAAATTTAATATTACAAATTTAGCTGTTGTTTCTTTTTTATTTTTTCCATTATATTTAAATACCCATTTAGAATTCCAAATATAACTATTTGCAGTTGCAATAACATAAGCAATAACATTAGCTACTATATAATACACACCTATAAAATTTAATAAAGCGAATATTATCCAATTTATTAAAGTATTTAGCACTCCAACTAATCCAAATTTAACAAATTTATTTACACCTTCATTAATAAAATTCATTTAATTAGGCCTCCATCTTTTTATTTAATTTAACTTTATTAAAAATATATACATTAAATTATCATTATAAATATAATTTTATCAAACATTATATTTAATATCTATTTTTATTAAGCATTATATTTAATCTATTTAAAAATTAAGATTATTACCATAAAAAAAGCGGCTAAGCCACTTTTTTTTATAGTTTATATTTTAATAAAGTAAATTTTTAACTGCTCTTTTTCAATCTGTTTTTTACAGTTTGAAAAGCATTCTTTAACATCTTATCTCTTAAGATAAGTAACATAACAAAGTAAACTGTCATACCGCCTGCTATTTGTCTTATTAATATTAAAACATTTCTGTGTGTTCCTATATCTAATAGTCTAACTACTAATAGCATAATAATTCCTGAAACCCAATACTTATACGTTTCTTTAATCCAAGAAAAATCTAATATTTCTCTAGAACACCAAAGTTGAATTAATGCAATTGATAGTTCTGCAGATACTGTTGCAATTACCGCTCCTAAAGCAGAGTATTTAGGTATTAATATTAAATTAAGAATAAAATTAACAACAGCACCTACACAAACTGAAATAGTATATTCTTTATTTTTTCCAACAGCTATCATATACTGTGTTCCAAAAACATTTCCTAATCCAATTATTATTATTAAAACTGATGATATTTTAAGTAAAGGTATTACACTAATATATTCATATCCAAAGAATAAAGGAATAAATCTATCACTTACTGACATAATTCCAAAAGCAATTGGTACTGCTAAAAAGCTTATTACAGTGAAAGATTTTTTTAGTGTGTCTTTTACTAAATCATGTTGATTTTTACTAGTTAAGCTTGCTATCCTAGGCATCATTACCATACCTAAAGAAGTAATTATTGTAAGTAATATTCTAACTATTTTTTGAGATTGATCATAATATCCAACATCTACAGTAGGTGAATATATACCTAACATAGTCTTATCTAAAACAGTATAAATTTGTGATGCTACTTGTGGTATGAAAAGCGCTAAAACTGGTAGCATGTGTTTCTTTAACTTTAATTTTTCCAAACTTTTAAATGAAAAAGTACTCTTGTCCACATAAAACCACATTACAAATTGTCCAACAAACATTGTTAAACTATTTATAAGTATATATTGCCATAAATCATTACTATCTTTTACAAAAATAAAAATTAAAATTACTGATGTAACCTTAACAAAAAAGCTTCTTATTGATGCATTTTTAAAATCTTCAATTCCAACAAAATACCAAGATATATCTATAGCACTTGATAAAATGAAGAACCCTTGCAACATATAATACATTCCTAGAGAACTATTTAATCCTAAAACTAAAACAAAAATAACATATGAAATCATACAACCAATAAATTGTATTGAAAATATCTCCCAAAATGTTTGTCTTAATTTTCTTTTATTATCTCTAACTGTAGCAATCTTCTTTGTTGCATACATAGTTATACCTAAAGTTCCTAACAACATGAAATATTGAGTATTTGCATTGGTTAAACTATTTGTTCCAACGCCTTGCGGACTTAAAACTCTAGATACATATGGCATAGTTATTAACGGTAATAAAATCGCAGTAATTTGATATAGCAAATTATACAAATAATTTGTTTTTACACTTCTAGCCATACTACTCTCCCTTTCCTGAACCTATCATATCTAAAATTTCAATAAATTCATCAGTAGTTTTTTCCCAACTTAATTCTTTCAAGAATTTCATTGAATTTTTATTCATTTCTTTTAATTTATCAGTATTATTTATAGCTTCTTTAACTTGATTATAAAAATCATTGTAATCAAAAGAGGTAATAATTGCAGTATCTTCTGGGAAGAAATACTCAAATGTTCCTTCTTTAAATTCTATTACTGGTAATCCTGTAGCTAACATTTCGTATGGTACTAATGAAATATTAGTTAAAGATGCAACTAGTCCAAAATCTGAAGTATTATATAAGTTTAATAATTCAGATTTACTTAACTTTCCTATATTTTCTCCGCCTTCACATTTGAAGTTTTTATCTTCACCATAATATTTAATATTTAATGTAATGCCTTCTTCACTAAAATCTTTCTTTAATTTTGTAAGTAAATATTGAATTAAATAAGGTGCTCTTTTACCTACATCCTTTATATAAACAGCAAAATTAAATTCCTTTTTAGTTTTATATTCATCAAAATTTCTTTCTTTGGCAAAGTATTCTTTTCCTTCATATGGGAATGTAATATAATCTAACCTTGAATTTATGTTGCATTCCTTTTCTATCATATGTTTATTCCATTTTCCTAAGCTAACCATATGATATCCAACTTCATAAGATTTTTGAGCCATAATATAGCTTTCTCCATATAAATTGAAGTATGGTTCATAATCTTGAATAAAGTACATCTTATATCCACTCATTTTTCTTGAGTAATAAACTGATTCCCATGATGTTGCAAATACTACATCACTTTTTACTTTTGTAATATCATCGCCAAGAATCTTTCCCTTATAATTAGCTAAATTAATTTCTGCATTTTTTTTCATATCATCAATGCTTTGAGGTGCAAAAGATATATATCCTACTTCATAACCTCTTTTACTTAGCTCCGTACCTAATCTTAAAATAGATGTATGACCTCCACTAAAGGCTGGCATTCCTGGTATAACAAATGTTATACTTTTTATTTTTTGAGGTATTTCATTTACAATTGGAGTAAAGTCTACCTCCTCTAATAAACTATTTATATACCTTTTAAAGTTACTTTGATCCCTTAAATAAATAACTTTTCTCATTGCTTTTACTATTTTTTTCACAATAATGCCTCCTTATTGGACTTTCCAATATTCAATTTTCTTGCTTTCCTTTAAGCCATCATTCAAGCCCTTTATTGCAGATTTTACCGCATTAAAATTATTTATATTTTTTATAACAGTTTTTAAAAATCTTATATAATATTCTTTTTTATGCTTGTTGTATTCTTCTAAACTTTGATTTCTCTTTGTATACATAAATAAATTTCTAGTTAAGTAATACTCTTTAAACCCTGATGTTTTACCACCTGTTGCTGAATGCATATGATATACAATACTATCTTTTAATAATTTAGCTTTAAATCCTGCACTTTTAAGTCTTAATGATAAATCAACATCTTCAAAGTATGCAAAGAAATTACTATCAAAATAGTTTTCATTATCTAACTTTACAGCTTCTAATGCCTTTACTGAATATATAGCTGCACCAGCACAAACCCCTTCTATCTCAATCTTTTCTTTACTTAATATTTCTGAAGCACTTTCTTTGAAACCTACTTGTAATGGAATCAAATCATTCTTAAAATTTAATCCAGCTGCATCACAAACTTCCTTATTAAAGTAATTTATCATAAATAATTGAAATACATCAAAATCTTTATTGCTATTTATTTCGTTCATAGCATTAATTAAAGATTCCCTAGGAACCTCAACATCATTATTTAAAGTCAAAATGTAATCACACTTATCTTCAATAGCTTTTTTTATACCTATATTATTAGCAGGTGCAAATCCACTATTATAGTTCATTTCTGTTAAGTCTATCTTTAATTTTCCCTTATAACTATTGATTATTTCTTTAGAATTATCCTTAGAATCATTATCAATTATGTATACTTTAAAATCTTTAAATACTTGATTTTCCAGACTCTCAAGGCATTTGTTAATTAGTTTTTCTCCATTCCAATTAGCAATTACTATTCCAAGCATATTTACTTCTCCTTTTAACTACTTATTTTAGTTTGCCTCTAATACCTTTTTTATAATCTTTGTATCCTCTGAAAACCATTTTTATTTTATTTATTTTATCTTCTTCACCTAAAATTATTTTTACAAATTCCTTTTTAAATAACTTCTTATCTCTATTTAAAGTAAAGCTATTTAAATCTTTATACTTTTCCCAAGTATAAAATCTATTTCTAGTCATATAATATCTTCTTAATGCTGAATGATTTGATGTGTTAAATTTTCCAAAAATACTTTTTACAGATTGGCTTTCTCCAAGACTATGATAAAGAATTGCATCTCTTACCTTAATCATCTTAATATTTTTCTCATTTAATCTCATGCAGAAATCAGTATCTACTAAATCTATAAATAAGCTATCATCAAAAAATCCTATTTTATCAAATACCTCTGCTTTTAATAAATTACCTGAAGTTATATCTGCATCAACATATTCATAAGCTTTCATATCAGAATTTTCTTCAATTGATTGAATTCTTTCGTCAACAAAATTAGGGAAAATACTAAGTATTTCTTTTCTCTCATCTTCACTTATTCCTTTGTATACTTCAAACATCTTTTCAATCATATTTATACTAGCTTTGCTATCTTGATCCATTGTTAATATCCATTTATAATCTTGATCCAAAGCTTCTTTTACACCTATATTTAGTGCTGTAGCAATCCCTAAATTTTCTTTATTAAAAATTACCTGTATTTTTTCTTTATCT
Source organism: Clostridium sp. K04 (assembly GCF_019734375.1). Lineage (NCBI taxonomy): Bacteria > Bacillati > Bacillota > Clostridia > Eubacteriales > Clostridiaceae > Clostridium > Clostridium sp. K04. The sequence goes on along the minus strand of NZ_JAASHD010000047.1, from coordinate 6,212 downwards.
ATATTTGCAATTGAATTTATATTCTTTATTTTTTCATCTTTAGAACCATTATCTACAATTATTATTTTGTTAACTTGATTTATTAACAAGTTTACGCTATCAAATAAGTTATTATCTGGATTATATGAAACTATAATCGCTGCAACTTTACACATTACACTTTCTCCTTACTAACTTAATTATTACTTCTGCAAAACCAAAGTATATCACAAAAATAATTTATTATAAAAAAAATTCACATTTTGTTTAAATATAGCTATATCCTACCTAATGTTAGTAATTATAGCATATAATGAAACTCTTTTAAATTTTTTTATGAAATACTCATAATTATTTCATCTTACATTATCCTTTTCCAATCGTTTTCATAGTATAATTGTTAAGACTATTTAAAATATACGGAGGTTAAAATGAATTCTAAAACAAAAAAAATTTTTGACTACATACTAAGTCCAACTATAATACTAATACTCATATCATTATTATTAACAGTTATAGTTGACAGTATAAGTAGAGGTTCAATATATGAAAGTTTAAATTTTATTAAAAATAGACCTATGACTTTTTTATTTAACTCAACAATAGTTTTAATAACATTATCTATTACTTTATTAACAAAGAGAAAAATCTTTTCATACTCTATTATTTCATCAATTTGGATTATTTCTGCCATAAGTAACAATGTAATAGTTAATCTAAGAGGTACTCCACTTACAGGTAATGATTTAAGACTAATTAAAAGTGGTCTTAAACTAATGAATAATTATCTTTCTAACAAAGAAATTATTTCAATTATATTATTACTTTTTATATTAATTGTCTTACTAATTTTAATTTTTAAATTTGCTCCTAAAAGCAAATTTAAAATTAATTATTTTTTATCCTTTGGATTGATAACAATTATCTTTATTATTTATAAATTATTTAATGGTTTTGCAGTAAATAGTTCAATAGTCTCTAATAACTTCTGGGACTTAGAAGCTGTTTATTCAGAAAATGGATTTATTTACTGTTTTAGTACAACCCTTATTAATAATGGAGTTTCTGAACCTGATTCTTATTCGGAAAATTTTATGGAATCTATTTATTACACCTTAGAAGATTCCCTAGTAAGCAGTAGCAATAATTTATCACTAACTAATTCATCTAATGATGAAAAGGAACTGCCTAATATTTTAATGATTCAATTAGAGTCATTTTTTGATCCAACATTAATTGAAAGCGTAGAGTTTGATATTGATCCAATCCCAAATTTTAGAGAACTTCAAAACAACTATAGTACTGGTACATTTTCAGTTTCAACCATAGGCGGTGGAACTGCTAATACTGAGTTTGAAGTTATTAGTGGATTTAATTTAGACTTTTTTGCCCCTGGAGAATACCCTTATAACACAACAATAAATAATAAGGCATCAGAATCAATAAATTACGCTTTAAAAGAATTAAATTATTCCACTCATGCTTTACATAACCATGAAGGTAATTTCTATAACCGTAATACTGTATTTGCTAACTTAGGATTTGATACCTTTACTTCAGCTGAATACATGCTTATTAATGAAAGAACTGATTTAGACTGGGCAAAGGATAAATTCTTGATTGAACCAATTGTAGATTTATTAACTTCAACAGAAACTCAAGATTTCATTTATGCGATTTCAGTTCAAGGTCATGGAAGCTATCCTGATAAAGAAATTTCTGATGAAAAGTATGTTAATGTTACAAGTATTAATGATGACTTAAATAAAAATCAATTAGAATATTATGCTAATCAAGTTTACGAAATGGATTTATTTATTAAAGAACTTATAGATGCAGTTAATGCATTAAATGAACCTACTGTAATAGTATTTTATGGTGATCATTTACCTAATTTAAATCTTTCAAAGGAAGATTTATCTAATAAAAATCTTTATGAAACAGAATATGTAATTTGGGATAATTTAAATCTAAAAAAATCAAACTTAAATTTAGAAGCATACCAATTAACATCAAGAGTTTTATATGATTTAGACATTAATACTGGCATATTAACTAAATTACATCAAAGCTACCTATTTAATGATGAAAATTCTGTTTATAGTAATGAAGATGAATACTTAAATGCATTAAAAGCTATTGAATATGATACACTTTTTGGAGATGAATATATATATTCATATATCTCAAAACCAACTGCAACTAATCTTAAGTTTGGTTCAAAAGATATATTTTTATCTAATGTTTATATTGAAGGTGATAAACTTTATGCAGAAGGTGAAAATTTTACATATAACTCAATATTCTTAGTTGATGGTAACTTCGCTACTACTGAGTTTATATCAGCAAATAAAATTTCTTGTGATGCAAGTGTTGTAAAAGATGACGGTTCAACTATTTTTATTGGTCAAATTTCTGGTGGAGCTCAAGTTCTATCTGTTACACCTACTCTTTCTATTCAACCTTAATTTAAAACGAAAAACAGATGAATATTATGTGCATTTTCCTCTGTTTTTTATTTGTTTAAATAAATTTTACATATTAATGTACTTTTTAACATTGTTTCTCTTGTTTTTAAGATTTATAATATACATAAATCATTATTAAACTGGGGGTATAATGTTAAAAAAATTTATAGATAAAAAAAGTTTATTAAATATATTAATTTTCATTTGTTATTCATTAATTTTAACTTTTATAATAGATTGGATTTCTAGAGGAAATATTAATGAAGCATTTAATTTTTTAACAGGTTCATTTAAAATTTTCCTATATAATATGTTGATTATTTCAGTAACATTAAGTCCATGCTTCTTATTTAAAAAAAGGTTATTTGCTTTTTCATTAGGTTCTTTAATTTGGCTTATATTAGGAATTGCTAATAATTTATTAATGAGTTTTAGAGAAACCCCTTTAACTTTTGCTGATATGGGAATGATTAAAAGTGGATTAGAACTTAGTGATCAATATCTTACTAAAAACTCAATAATATTAATAGTCTTATTATTAGTCGTATTACTAACAATATTATCAATTGTATTTTTTAAATGTAAAAAAACCAAAATTAGGTATATTATAAATATTTCTTCTTTATGTTTATATTTGTTAACGTTCTCATTATTTTTAAATTATGGACTTAATTCAAATATAATAAGTAAAAACTTTTGGGATATTACCTGGGGATATAGTACTTATGGATTTACTTATTCTTTCTTTAATAGTGCTATTAATAATGGAATACATAAACCTGGAAACTACTCAAAAAATACTATATCCTCAATAAAAGATGATTTACTTTCACTAGAAATTGAAAGTGATGATGTATTAACTGCAAATTCTTCATCTAGCTATTATGATTTTACTAATATTTCATATTCTGAAGATAGTAATACTGATTCTACATTAAATCCTAATATAATATTAATTCAACTTGAATCTTTCATAAATCCTAACTGGATAACAGATATTACATTAAATAAAAATCCTGTTAGTAATTTTGAAACTTTATCCCAAGAGTTTACTTCAGGATTAATATCAGTACCAGTACTTGGTGGTGGAACGGCAAATACAGAGTTTGAAGTCATTACAGGAATGTCTACAGAATTTTTCGGTGCTGGAGAATTTCCTTACAATACTATAGCATCTAAAAAAGCTATACCTTCACTTGCTTATACTTTAAAGGAATTAGGATATAGTGCTAATTCACTTCATAATCATCAAGGTAAGTTTTATTCAAGAGATGTAGTATATAAAAACTTAGGTTTTGATTGCTTTACTCCTATAGAATGCATGGATATTCCTGAAACAACTCCAGTAGGTTGGGCAAAAGATAGTGTTTTAGTAGATGAAATTTGCAATATCTTAACATCTACTGATAATGCTGATTTAATATTTGGTATTTCTGTTCAAGGTCATGGGAATTATCCTAATGATGCATTAGAAAATAAAGAAATTTCTATTACTAATGATTATAATAAGAGTAATAGAAATAGCTTAGAATATTTCATAAATCAGGTTTATGAAATGGATCAATTTGTTGGTAATTTAATAGAAGCTGTTAATAATTTAAATGAACCTACTGTTATTGCTTTTTATGGAGATCACTTTCCTGCAGTTGGCATAGATGCTACTGATGTATCTATTGGAACACTTAAGCAAACTCCATATTTAATTTGGGACAATATGAATTTACCTAAAACTGATAAGGATATTAAGACATATGAACTTACTTCAATTATTTTAGACAAGCTTTCTTTAACTAGTACAACATTAAGTACTCTTCATAATAGTAATCTTGATGATGAAACAAAGAAAGAATACCTTCATCAATTAGAATATGATATGATTTATGGCAAGAACTATACTTCTGATTATGAGGAACTTATCCCATCAGAAGACTATACAATTGGATATAAAACTGTAAAAATAGATAATCTAGAATCCTATAACGATACTCATATATTAATACATGGTGAAAACTTTAATAATTATAGTAACGTTTATGTTAATAATAAATACGTTGATAAAACTGTTATAGATGGTAATACCTTAGCAATATCTCTCGCTAATTGTAAGCCTGGCGATACAATTCAAGTTCGCCAACCTTCTGCAACTGGTTCAGCTGTATTTTCTTACTCAAATGAAATAAGTTTTGAATAATATTATGAAAAAGAGAATGTATCTTTAGCTTAAGTTTTAAACTTTACTTGATACATTCTCTTATTTTTTATTTTATCTGCTAATAAGTTCATTTAAGCAAGCTTTAATTTAATAAAATGAACTTACTCTTATTAACGAAAATAAATAGTGAATTTTCTTTATATTATTACTTAGTTATATCCCTTAGGATTATTACTTTGCCATCTCCAAGAATCTTCACACATTTCCTTGATTCCTCTTTCTGCTTTCCATCCTAACTCTTCATTTGCTTTCTTAGGATCAGCATAACAAGTAGCAATATCCCCTGCTCTTCTTTCTACTATTTCATAAGGAATTTCTCTTCCTGATGCTTCACTAAATGCCTTAACAACATCTAGTACTGAATATCCAATACCAGTTCCTAAATTATAAGTTACAAGTCCTGGATTAGTTGCAAGTTTTTCTAAGGCTTTAACATGCCCTACAGCTAAATCTACAACATGGATATAATCTCTTACACCTGTTCCATCATGAGTTGGATAGTCATTACCGAATACTCTTAATTGCTTTAATTCTCCAATTGCTACTTTTGTGATATATGGCATTAAGTTATTTGGTATTCCATTTGGATCCTCACCTATTGTTCCACTCTTATGAGCTCCAACTGGATTAAAGTATCTTAGTATCGCTATGTTTAATTGTGGTTCTGCCTTTGCAATATCTCTTAACATATCTTCAATCATAAGCTTAGTTGATCCATAAGGGTTAGTAGTTGATAATGGAGAATCTTCTGTTATAGGAACTACCTTTGCATCTCCATAAACTGTTGCAGATGAACTAAATACAAAGTTTCTACATCCATATTTCTTCATAGCCTTTAATACTACTAATGCACTTGTTAAGTTATTGTAGTAATATTCTAATGGTTTTTCAACTGATTCACCTACTGCTTTAAAAGCTGCAAAGTGAATTACTGAATCTATATCATTTTCTTCAAATATTTTTTCAGTCTCATTTACATCTGTTAAATTAACGTTATAAAATTTAACGTCCTTCCCTGTTATTTCTCTAATTCTATCTTTAACAAGCTCTTTACTGTTACTTAAATCGTCAGCAATTACAACATCATATCCTGCATTTAAAAGTTCTACTGTTGTATGACTTCCGATATAACCCATTCCACCTGATACTAATACTGCCATAATTAATTTCCTCCCAACCAATTATTAATTTTCTCACTTATTATTATATAACATATTTTTCAAATATTAAATAACTTTTTTAAATTAATTAACAAAGTTTTCCATCATTTCTTTCCATATGATATTACAACATTTTGATTAAATATAATTATAAATTTCATACAAAAGGCTCATGCATAATTTACTCAATAAAACCTAATATTTTAATAAACAGAAAAAGTAATTTAATCCCAAAATCAAACATTAATATATTTTGTCAAATTGTATTTGTTCATGTTAAAATTATTATACTATTAAAAATTACAAATTTTATGGACGAATCTGTTAAGCTGATATGAAAAAATAGCTTGATTTTTCATAGAATTGCTCGCTCTTTGAAAATTATATAAGTTT
>NZ_JAASHD010000046.1:0-23579 GCF_019734375.1 Clostridium sp. K04 | reverse complement strand
TACCATAAATCCTAGGCTTATAGAGTCTGGGATTTATTTTTTTTTTGCAAAAGGGGCCTCGCACTAATTATTTAGTGAGACAGCCCCTTTTTATTAACAATAAAATAATAGTAGTAATCAGACATAAAAATTAGAAAACATAAGTATAATTTCATTAATATTAAAAGCTTTTATAAACAAAAATAAAGAATATTTAACATAATCTTATATATCTTGCGAAGATATTTGTAAGATATGTAATTTAGGGGTAGAATATTAATATACATAAAATATATGTTTTAGAAATATTATCAAATTTTTAAAAGTAACTTTAAACGTTTACTCAATAGATTTGATAATATAATTTTATTTTTAGGGTGAAAAGGAGAGAATTTTATGAAGAAGGAATGGATTAATCCAAAATGTAAAAAATTAGACGTTAAACAAACAAGTGCTTTAAGCTCTATTCAAGTGCCAGGAAATTCTACGTGCATGTTAGGACTTACTACATGGCCATCTGGCATGTTAGGGCCTACATGGAATAGTGGAGAAATAGAATGGCAATGCTCATCTATGGGGCAAGGTGCAGGGGTAAATGACCATTTACCTGATGGAGATATAAACAAAACACCTAGATGTCCATATATAGCAGCAAATAATAAAACATGTTTAGCAGGACAAGGAGTACAAAATTCATAGCTATATTAAAAGAGATAATTTATTAAAAAAATAAAAATTAGTAAAAAATTTCGATTTAATTGTGAAGTTGGTTTAATATTAGATTAGCTTTAAATAATTAATTATATAATTAAGTTATTATTTATACATTAAAAGAAATTTTAAATTAAAAGTAAAAACCCAGATGTCTAATAAAAATAATCTTTATTAGACATCTGGGTAAGTTTTTTATACTAATTCATTTGCAACTTCTAAAATACTTTCTCTACTAACTTGTCTTAAATGACCCTTTTCAAGCTTCATAATTCTATTACAAATATTAAGAGCTGACGGCCTGTGAGTTATGATGATACAAGTTGGCTTACTAGGTAAAGCACGTACAGCCTTAAGGACATTAACTTCAGTTTCAGGATCAAGGGAAGCAGTAGCTTCATCAAGAATTAATATAGGCCTTACTCTTAAGAAAGATCTAGCAATTGCAATTCTTTGGGCTTGTCCTTCGGATATACCTACGCCTTTTTCACCAATCATAGTATCAAGTCCATCTTCAAGTTCATTAACAAAATCAATGGCACAAGCACTAGTTAATGCGGTTATAATTTCATCATCAGTAGCGTCAGGCTTACCATAAAGAAGATTACTTCTAATACTTCCAGAAAATAATGTATTACCTTGAGGTACATAAGAAATAAGATTTCTGAAGTTCCTATTCATATCCTTAACTAGATCATCCTCACTAAGGAGTACATTACCTTTAGTTGGGTTTATTAAAGATAAAATCAACCTAATCATAGTTGTTTTACCTTCACCAGATGGACCAACAAAAGCAAGTGTTTCACCAGATTTAATAGTTAAATTGATATCATTTAAAATATAATTGTCATCCTTATATGCAAAATAAACATTATCAAATATAATGTCAGGTCTATTAAAGAGGCATGCAGCTTTATTAATGATATTATCTAATTTAATACTATCTAAAGCAACTTCTTTACTTGCAATATCATCAAGTTCCTTTTCATTGGCCATTTTTTCAACTGGAATAGCCTCTATTTCCATAAGTCTTTCTGCAGCAGCTATAGTAGAAATAAGACCAGGAATCATACTTGCTAAAGATGAAAATGGAGATTGCACTTTGCTATATAATTGAAGCATTCCTGTAAAGGTACCATAAGTAGATACCCCACTAGCTATGTTTAAAACACCCCATGTGAATATTGTAAAGTAAGCTAGAGATGAGCAAAAACTCATTGAAAGTGAAGTCATAACAGAAAGCTTAGTATTTCTCATTGCAATTCTATATTTATTATCTTGAATCTCAACAAGTCTGTGCATATTTATTTTTTCCATACAGAAAGTTTTAACAATCATTATATTTTGTATTGATTCTTGCATAAAAGATCTATATTTAACATCTTCTTCTTGAGCTTCTTTATATAAATCTTTAAGCTTTTTACTGAAAAATCTTCCTACTATAACTAAGAAAGGTCCGATGAATACTGCAACAAAGGCTATTGAAGGTGCCCATGTTATAAGAGTATAAAAGGATCCTACCAATGTAACAGTTAATGAAACAAGGCTTGGAATAGTTCCAAGAATAGCAGAACTAATATTGCTTACATCTGAAGTGACTCTTGTTAATAAGCTTACTGAGTGAAATTTACTTTGTTCAAGCCAGTCACTACACTGAATATGTTGATATATTTTTCTTTGAATATTTTGAGTAAGCTTTGTTGAGGAATGTGTGCTCATAAAAGATGTTACTGGTGATGATAGCATGCTAATTAATGTAATAACAAGCATTATAATTAGCCATTTTATAGTTTGATCTGAATCACCACTAATTGCTGAATCTATTAATGATTTTGAGACTGTAACGTTATATATTCCAAGTAAAGAAAAAATAACATTTACTATTATTGAAAATATTAAAAATGGGATAGCTGGTTTAGCATATTTGGCCATCCATTTTATCTTTATCCAAAGCTCTTTTGTTGGTTTTAACTTTTTTATGTTTTCCATGAGTTCCCCTTTCAATCTTATGTTAAGATGTAAATATTGCTTTATTGATATTTTAACATTTAAGTAAAAAACTTACAACAAACTAAATTAAAATAGTAAAAGTTAAAGAGAAATAAAAGGTATGAAATATAAAAATGAAGATATATAAATTTTCAAATAAAAATTACTTGATTATGGAAATAAAATTGAAAAAAATATGTAAAATTGTAGTATTATATGTTATTATATAATTAAATAGTTAGGGTGCAAATAATAGTTAATGAGGTGAAAAATTGATCTTTACAAAAAGGATGAATTTCAAATTGGTAGCAATAGGATTCATATTTATAACGCTATTAATATTTATTAATGGAGTTTTAATGAATTTGGGGCTAAAAAAGAGTATAGAAGTTACTTGTACTGCTCATTATGAAGCGGTAGATAAAGAAATTCGCTCTGATATTGAGTTACTAAAACAAGTTGTTGGCAAGCTTGCAACTAGTGATAAGATAGTTGAAATTCTAGAAGATAATAGAACAGTTAGTGACATAAGTGTTGAAGAAAAAAAACAAGTTATTAGTGAGTTAGAAAATTTCCAATCATATTTAGAAAATTTTACATTTCTACATACCATAAATATAGTTAGCAAACCAAGTAAATACATATTTAGAAATCAAGGATTTAATAGTGACTATGATATAATGGAAAGATCATGGATGAAAGATGAGTATTTAGATAATAAACAGGATAGCATTATTACAGATATTCATAATGATATTTATACTGGGAAAAAGTCTTTTTCAATAGTAAATTTTATTTATTCTCCAAATGATGGTGAATTTTTAGGCGCAGCTATTTTAGATGTATATCTTGATGATTTAATTAATAGTTTGGAATCAGATTTCTATATGGGGGACCTTAATACATATATTCAATTAGATGATAATACATATTATAGTAAAAATGGAATCATAAAAGAAATAGATAATAGTAGTAGCAGTCATGTGAAGAAACTATATAATCCAATTGGCAATGAAAGTGATATTTATTTTCAATTTAATAAAAAATCTATTGCCTATTATAAAGAAATGAAAAGGATTAATGGAATTAGAATTATAATCTTTTCTTTTGCTGGATTTATATTTGTACTAGCTTTAATTCGTATGATTAAGGTAGCATTTAGACCAGTTATTAAATCTTTAGATAAATTAAAGGTGTTATTAAGTAATTTAGATAAAAATAATATTGATTTAGAAAATATTGATGAGTTTAAACAATTAGAGCTTATTTCAAATTCTTTAAGTAAGTCTTTTGATAAGAAAATTCAAACTTTAATTTATTATGATGAATTGACTAAATTGCCAAACAGGAAAATGTTACATTTATTATGCAGTGAAATGATTAAGTGTAATTCTGAATTTGCACTTATATTTATTGATTTGAATAGGTTTAAATATATCAATGATGTTTTTGGACATAGTGCTGGTGATGAATTATTAATTAGTTTTAGTGATAGATTACAAAAAGTTTTAGACGAAAAAGGAATTGTAACGAGATATTCTGGGGATGAATTTATTATTATTTATCATTCTTATGAAGGAAATGAAGAGCTTCAGAAGTTTTATAATGAAAAGTTACTTGCAGAATTCAATGAACCTATAGAGTTTAATAATACTAAAATAATAGTTGAATTTTCTGCAGGAGTTGCTGTTTATCCAAAGGATGCAGAAACATTTAATGATTTAATTGATAAAAGTGATTTTATGATGTATTCTGCAAAGGAGAATTTCAAAAATCAAAAGCTTGTATTCTTTAATGATGATATGTATAGTAATATAATTAAGATTGAAAATATTAAGGAACAGCTTAAAAGTGCAGTTGATAATCATGAGTTTGTTTTATATTATCAACCTATAGTAAATGAAGATAAGATAGTTAAAAAGGTTGAAGCACTTATTAGATGGAACAATAAAGAACTTGGATTTGTTTCGCCAATGGATTTTATACCTTATGCAGAGGAATCAGGAGAAATTGTTAAGATAGGTTATTGGATAATAGAAGAAGTATTTAAGAATTTAAATGAATTTAAAAATGGCCAAGAGAATATTCAAATTAGTATAAATGTATCTCCGATTCAGCTTATGGAATTTTATTTTGCCGAAAATGTTAAGGAGATTGCAAATAAGTATAATGTTGATTTATCACAAATTTGCTTTGAAATTACTGAATCTGTAGTTTTAGAAGAAAATATTATTGTTTATGATAATATACATTTACTTGATAATTTTGGAGCTAAGCTTGCTCTTGATGATTTTGGAACTGGTTATGCATCTTTCAGTTATTTAAAGAAGTATAATTTAAATATTCTTAAAATTGATAAGATATTTATTGATGGTGGAAAAAATATTGATTATAAGATAGTTAATAATATAAAAAATATTGCTCATTTATTAGATATGAAAACTGTAATTGAAGGTGTTGAAACTGAAGAACAGTTTAATACTTTAAGTGAAATAGGATGCGATTATTTCCAAGGATACTATTTCTCTAAGCCAGTACCTTTAGATGAATTAAAGAAAGCCTTAAGTTGTGATAGGACTGGAACCGGTGACAATTTCTAAGTGATAAGATTAAAAGGCCTGGAAAATAAGAAGTGGCATATGAGAAACTTAGCAAGTGGCAGGCTTAGGATGGGGATTTTGGCTAACTAAATTTAAAATTTAGAGTATTAAAAATGAAACTCATTATCCTAAAGCCCAGGAGTAAGTTCTACTGACTAAATCGAAGATTTAGAGTATCACTTAAAAAAGCAGGTACAAAATAGTAAGATTATTTTGTACCTGCTTTTCACTTTGAGGTGCTAACTAAAACAAAGAGTTTTGTTTGCCGTTTTGTTGTTGAATAGTTTCTTTGCTCTTATTATTCAAGCTTCCAAGAGGACTGTTAAAACTATTTAGAGGATTAGGAAGTTCGGTATTGCTAGAAGGTGTAATCCCTCTAATTCTTTTTTTCTTATCATTAGTTTTAGCCATGACATATCTCCTTTAATTAATACCTAGCTTAAATGGCAAGTAGTTTATAAGTTAGATATCAGAATCGTCGTAAAGATCGCCAATATAGTCAAATTCGCTATAAGCGATATTATTAACTACAATTGGATCAGCTTCAGATTTTGAAGTATCTGTATCCGATTTTATTGACGAATTATTTACTAATGATTCGCTGGCAGGATCATAATAACTTCTTACGTGTGGCAAATAAACGTTAGACTTATCCTTCAAGATTATCCCTCCTCGAATTTTATTTGGATAAGGTTTAGTTTATCTGATGGCTAGCTTATGTAACACTTCCACCTGTTGAGTTGGAAGATAACAACAGTTAGCCATTAGATAATGAATTCTAACTTCAAGATGAAGTTTTAACTCCATCTTAAGATAAGAATTCAGTTTATATTTTCGATAGCCTAAGAAAATATATTCCTAACCATATTAGTATTATTTGATGGACAGGTAATAAATATACTTGGATATATGAGGAAAAGGTTAGCAAATAAAATCTGAAAAATAGTCACTTAATAATAAATAAATATAATTGTTTTTATTATAGCTATAGGATAAAATAGGAATGAATTTAAAATAAAATGTTTACAGTGGAATTTTGATATAAAAGGAGAGTAAAGTGATGTATCCAATAAGATTTGAGAACCTTTATTATGATAAAATATGGGGCGGAAGAGATTTAGAAGAATTTAGAACAAATTTACCACAAGGTGATATTGGTGAGAGCTGGGATATTGCTTGTCATCCAAATGGAACAGGAATAGTTGCAAATGGTGAATTAAAAGGAAAGTCATTTACTGAAATAATTGAAGAATTTGGTCATTCATTAGTTGGTACTAAGGTTAGCACAGAAAAATTCCCTTTATTAGTTAAGTTAATTAACTCAAGAGAAAAACTTTCTGTACAAGTACACCCAGGTGATGAATATGCGAAGAGAGTTGAAAATGAATTTGGTAAAACTGAAGCTTGGTATGTTGTTGCAGCTAAGCCAGGAGCTAAATTAATCGTTGGGACAAAAAACTGTGATAAAGCTGTATTTGCTAAAGCAATTGAAGAAGGAAAGTGTGAAGATTACTTAAATGTTGTTGATGTTAAAAAAGGTGATTGTTTCTTAATTAATAGTGGACTAGTTCATGCTATTTGTGAAGGATTAATAATTGCTGAAATTCAACAAAATTCAGATGTAACATATAGAGTTTATGATTATGGAAGACCAAGAGAAATTCATGTTGAAAAATCTCTTGATGTAATTAACTTTGATTTAGAAGCAGCAAATTTATCTAATAACGAAGTTGTTAAATTTGATGGATTCTCAAAGGTTGATTTTTGTGAAAATAAGTATTTTGGAATGAAGAAAATCAATGTTGAAAGTGAATGGGCTGATTGTAGCAATGAAGAAAAGTTCTTCATTTTGACATGTGTTGAAGGTAATGGAACTATCGAAGGTGAAGGTTTCTCAGAAGAAATCAAAATGGGAGATAGTTATTTAATTCCAGCTAATTTAGGAAAGTATGTTGTAAAAGGAAATGTTGAAGTAATTAAAAGTTACCCAATGTAATTTTTATAAGTCCACTAAATGAAAACACAATTTATAAAATTACCTACATATAAATTATAGAATAGTATAATATATATGTAGGGATATCATAAAATAGCAAAAATTGTCGTTGAAAAATATAATAGTTATGGTATAATTAAATTTCTCAAGGATACGAATAAAAAAATGAAATTTTATATAAATATTTGGAGGAATTGCCGATGCCAGTAAGAATTGCTATACTAGGTGGACCAAGATGTGGAAAAACAACATTAATTCAACAATTATACGTAGATTTAAAAATCAGAGATATAAATGTAGGAGTTGCTACAGAATATAGTACTGATTATTTAAGAGATAAGGGAATGATTGAATCAATTTCAGAACAATATGGAATTTACTTAGGTCAATTACATTTAGAAAAGAGCTTAGATTCACATGATTATGCAATAACTGACTATGCTACTTTTGTACCTTACATATACGGAAGATTAATGCTTGGAGATAAAACGAGAACTAAGAAAGAAATTGAAATCTTAAATGATTTATATAGCTTAGCAATCAGAGATCTACCACAATATGATCACATTTTCTTTGTACCAAGAGAATTTGGTTACAAGAAAGATGGAGTTAGATGGCAAGATGAAGAAGTTGCACAAATGGTGGACAAGGCTATCTTAGGATTCTTAGATGCTGAAAATGTTAAGTATTCAGTAATTAAGGGATCAACTAAGGAAAGATCTGAACAAATTATGAAAATTGTTGGAATCAACAAGGAAATTGTACAACCTGTTAAGGTTAAGGAAGTTGTAGAAAAGTAATTTTATTAAACGAATATATTTTTAAAATTAATGATAATTTTAAAATGTTAAAAGGTGGGGAAATCTATATTTTTATAGATTTTAACCGCCTTTTTTTATTTTTTAGAAAATTATAAAAAGTCAGAATCTACGGATAACCTTGTGACGTCAGTAAAACTAATATCCTACGAAATAAATTTTTTATGCTTTAGGAATTTATAAGGTAGTTTTTTATTTTATTATTATAATTTTATATATAGTATTATCTAGCATATGAGTCTGTTATATCAAAATGTTGTTAACAACATTTTGATATAACAGACTCATATAGTTTTTTACTAAATATAATAATAAGTAAATATGGAATATAGAATTTGGGTTAAATATAAGAACTATAGCATAAAAAAGAAATAGATTTTAATTTCAGTTATAAGTGTTAGAAAGTGATTTATATGTGAGTAAGTGTAGAAAAGTATTATATTTCTTTGAAAATGAAAAAATGATAGTAGTAATCAATTACATTGTAATGAGTAAGCTTATTTGCAATCTTTTTATATGTTTTAATAGCTTGACTATAAAAAATAGCAATGATAGAATACATAGTATGCTATGTATTGAGGAGGATAAAAAAATGCATAACTTTGATCCTAAAGAACATATTGGATTAATGATTAAATTTCTAAATGGGAAAATTAGTAATAAAATTAATAAAAACCTTGCGGAATTCAATTTAACAGGAGTACAACATGAGATTATATGTTTTATAGATAGAAACGAAAGTCAAAGAGATGTATTTCAAAAGGATATTGAAAAGTGTTTGAAATTAACGAATCCTACTGTAACAGGCATAGTAAAACGACTAGAAGAAAAAGAAATGATAGCAAGGGTTCCAAGTGAACAAGATGCTAGATATAAATGTCTTCATGTAACTGAAAAAGGAAAAGAAGTTATATGTAAAAGCTTTAAGTTTGGTGCAAACAATATTGAAAAGCAACTATCTAAAGGAATGACTGATGAAGAAGTAAAAATGTTTAAAGATTTATTATATAGAGCATTAAAGAATATGGAGGAGTAAAATCCTCTTATTTTTAAGTGTATATATAGCTAACTATGTATTGTTAAATTATTGATAATGTTTAGAAATAGCTATATTTTCAAATGTTAATAACATCAATGCGGATTTTAAGTTAATGTAATAAAAAAGTTATCGCATAACAAATCGGCAGATAGTGTTTATATAAAAATTAAAAAATTATTATAAAGAGGTGAAATATATGATTAAAAAATTAGCTCCTTATATGAAAAAATATAAGACACCATTAATATTAGGTGTTTTATGTGCAGCATTAGAAGCTACTTTTGAATTATTAATCCCATTAGTAATGGCACAAATAGTAGACGTTGGGATTTCTACTGGGGATACAGGATATACAATAAAAATGGGATTATTAATGCTTTTAATGGCAGCTATTTCTTTAAGTTTTGGTATTGGATTATCAAAATTTTCAGCTATAGCAGGACAAGGATTTGGTGCAGAACTTAGACAAGCTGAGTATGAAAAAATACAAACTTATTCTTTCAAGAATATTGAAAAGTTCAGTACTGCATCTTTAATTACAAGATTGACTACTGATATTACAATGATACAAAATTCATTAACAATGGGTATTAAGCTCTTAGTTAGAGCGCCTATGATGCTTATTGTTGCATGTATTTTATCTGTTGCAATTAGTCCACAACTAGCAATGATTTTCTTAGTATCTATGCCAGTTCTTATAATTTCAATTGGATTAATCATCAAAAATGTTAAGCCAAGATTTGAAGCTATGCAAAAGAAGATTGATAACTTAAATACTACTGTACAAGAAAATCTAATTGGGATTAGAGTTGTTAAATCTTTTGTAAGACGTAATAAGGAAAAAGATAAATTTAAGAAGAGTAATGATGAATTATTACAAGCTTCTGAAGGTGCTTTTGGTATAGTTGTTTTAAACATGCCAATTATGCAAGCTGTTGTATTTGCTAGTATTATAGGTATTCTTTGGTTTGGTGGAAATATGGTTCATGCAGGAACATTAACTGTAGGTAAGCTTACAAGCTTCATGACTTATTCTTTCCAAATACTAATGTCTCTTATGATGCTTTCTATGGTTCTTATGATGCTTTCAAGATCAGTTGCATCTGCAACACGTATTATTGAAGTTTTAGAAGAAGAATCAGATATTAAGGATCCAGCTTCACCTATAACTGAAGTTAAGAGTGGAGAAATTGAATTTAGAAATGTTAACTTTAAGTATGAAGATGATAGTGATGAAAACAACTTAGAAGGAATTAACATTAAGATTAAATCTGGTGAAACAGTTGGTATTATTGGTAGCACAGGTTCAGGTAAGACGAGCTTAGTTCAACTTATTCCAAGACTTTATGATGCAACTGAAGGTGAGGTTTATGTTGGTGGAGTTAATGTTAAAGACTACCATATTGAAACTTTAAGAAATGAAGTTGCAATGGTTCTTCAAAAGAATACATTATTCTCTGGAACTATTAAAGAAAACCTTATGTGGGGTAATGAAAATGCTACAGATGCTGAAATTGAAGCTGCAGCAACATCTGCATGTGCTGATGAATTTATTAATATACTTCCAGGAAAATATGATATGCACTTAGAACAAGGTGGAGTTAATGTATCTGGTGGACAAAAACAAAGACTTTGTATAGCTAGAGCAATATTAAAGCAACCTAAGGTATTAATCTTAGATGATAGTACAAGTGCTGTTGATACTGCTACTGATGCAAAGATTAGAGCGGCATTTGCTAATGATTTAAAAGATACAACAAAGATTATAATTGCTCAAAGAGTTAACTCAGTTGCTACTGCAGATAAGATTATCGTTATGGATGATGGTAAGATAAGTGCAATTGGTACTCATGAAGAGTTAATGGAAAATAGTGAAATTTATAAGGATGTATACAAATCTCAACAGGAAGGGGTGGGTTTACGTGAGTAAGAATAAGAATGAAATGCCAAGACAAGAAAGCAATAATTCTCAAGGGCAAGGATCACACGGTGCACCTGGAAAAGGTGGCAAAAAACCAGGACCTCAAAAGCCTAAGAATATAGGAAAAACAATAAAAACTTTAATGCATTATGTTGGAAGATATAAAGCATTATTAGCTTTAGTTATAATATTAATAGTTATAAATTCATTTGCAATGGTTGCAGGATCATATTTCTTAAAGCCATTAGTAAATAATTATATATTACCAGGTGATTTTACTGGACTAGCTAAGATGTTAGCACTACTAGGAACTATATTTGGAATTGGTGCCCTTGCCTCTTATGGATATTCAAGAATTATGGTTCATATAGGTCAGAACACTATTAGTAATATAAGAACAGATTTATTTAATAAGATGCAAGAATTACCTATTAAGTACTTTGATAGAAATACTCATGGTGACTTAATGAGTTTATATACTAATGATATAGATAATATTGGTGAAGCTTTAAATAATAGTTTAACAAATATTTTAGCTTCAGGACTTACATTCATTGGAACAATAGTAATGATGGCTGTTTTAAGTCCAGTGTTAATACTAATAACAATAACATTCTTAGCTGTAATGATATTTGTTATAAGTAAAGTTGGTGCTAAGAGTAAATATTACTTTGGATTACAACAAAAGAATATTGGTAAATTAAATGGTTACGTTGAAGAAATGATAGAAGGACAAAAAGTTATTAAAGTATTCTGTCATGAAGAAGAAGCAATTGAAGATTTCAAGAAGCATAATGAAGAGTTAAGAGTTGCTTCAACTGGAGCTCAAACATTTGGTGGATACATGATGCCAATGCTAGGTAATCTTTCTCACATGAATTATGCTGTAACTTGTTGTATTGGTGGTTTAATGACAATAGCAGGTGGTTTTGATATTGGGTCATTAGTGTCATATTTACAATATACAAAACAAGTTTCAAATCCGATAGCACAAGTATCTCAACAAGTAAATATGATATTAGCAGCCCTTGCTGGTGCTGAAAGAATATTTACAGCTTTAGATGAAGAAGTTGAAGTTGATGATGGTAAGGTTACTTTAACTAGAGTTGAAGTTAAAGAAGATGGAACTTTAGTTGAAACTGAAAAATATACAGGACACTGGGCTTGGAAGGTTCCAGCTTCAGTTGTTGCTAAGATGAATAACAGTGAATATGGTGAATCAGCATTAGAAATGGCTGCAACAGTTTCTGGTGTTAATGATATATCAGATTCAAGATTAGAAACAGCAGTGGAATTAACTGATGAACCTATATTAAGAGAGCTTACTGGTGATGTTAGATTCAAGAATGTAGTATTTAGATATAATGAAGAAAAAACTGTATTAAAAGATATAAGTTTATTTGCTAAGCCAGGTCAAAAAATTGCATTTGTTGGTTCAACTGGTGCAGGTAAAACAACAATTACTAACTTAATAAATAGATTCTATGAAATCAATTCAGGAACAATAACTTATGATGGAATTGATATTAAGGATATTAAGAAGGACGATTTAAGAAGATCACTTGGAATAGTTCTTCAAGATACGCATCTATTTACTGGAACAATTGCTGATAATATCAGATATGGTAATTTATATGCAACTGATGAAGAAGTTAAAGCAGCTGCTAAGCTTGCAAATGCTCATACATTCATTAAGCATTTACCACATGGATATGATACAGTAATTACTGGTGATGGTGAAGGATTATCACAAGGACAAAGACAGTTACTTGCTATTGCCAGAGCTGCAATTGCTAATCCTCCAGTTTTAATAATGGATGAAGCGACAAGTTCAATCGATACTAGAACAGAAAAACTTATTGCAGAAGGTATGGATAAGCTTATGGAAGGAAGAACTGTTTTCGTAATTGCTCATAGACTTTCTACTATTAAGAATTCTAAAGCAATCATGGTTCTTGAACATGGTGAAATAATTGAAAGAGGAGACCACGATTCTTTATTAGAACAAGGTGGAAGATACTATCAATTATATACAGGAAAAGCTGAATTAGATTAGATAAAGATAAGTGCCACTATGATTAACTAGAGATTTAGATTAATCATAGTGGTGTTTTTATTTCTAGCTTTATTTATCAATAAAAAATTATACAAGTTTATTTAATAGAGAATTCTAAGATTACGTATTAAATAAATTATAATTTTGGAATTATATAAAAAGTAAAAATTTATAATGATTATGTTTATTAAGAGAAATAGAAGGTAATAATCACAAATGGTGATGAATTATGTATGAGAGATATAAAATCTTAATAAAAAATGCTCCGGAAAGTGTAACAAATATAAATTCCAAATTTAATGTTATTAAGGGGAACGAAAACAATAATAAAAAATGTCCTTATTGTGATAGTAATAAGATTATCAAGTTTGGATTTTATAAGGGAATCCAAAGATATAAATGCAATAACGATGAATGTGGAAGAACATTTAGTGGTGATAGTAATAATCCATTTAGATGTTCTAAAAAGTTTAAGGATAACTGGGAAGAATATTTCAATCTTATTACTAAGGGGCTATCTTTAAGAGAGTGTGCAAAGAAAATGAATATAACTATAGTGACATCTTTTTTCTGGAGACATAGATTTTTAAATGATTTAAAAGAACGAAATTACATTGCAAAGATTGGTTCATATGTTGAGCTAACAAAGATGGTTACACTTGAAAATTTTAAGGGGGATAGAAAATATCATGGTGAGAAAAGAGATAAAATTATAGTTATAAATGCATTAAATAATTATAATGATGTTCTTCCTATAATTGCTGGAAGATCTTTTTTTGGATTTTATGAAATAAGAGATAATCTCATACCTAGATTAGATAAGCATGCTTATGTAGTTGGATATACAGATTCTAGACTTAAATTATTTTCTAAAGCGTTTAATGAAATTAATAAGAGAAAGTTGGATAATGAAAATATTTCAAGGATGGATATTATGTACTCTATTAAAGTTAAAAAATGGCTTAGCAAATTTAAAGGGGTAGCCAGTAAGTATTTAGATCATTATTTGAGTTGGAGAGTTTTTGAATATAAAAATAATAGTGAAGATAGAAAAGATAGTTTTTTTATAAAAACGTCTAACATTGATATTAATATAAAAGCAGAAATTAATACATATTCATCATGGAATAACATAAAAGCAAAGGTTATATCGGTATAATTATAATTTAGAAATGCGTTATTTATAATGATATATTTAAAGAATATACATGTAGTTATAAAATATTGGATTAATTCCAAAAATAAGAACAATATTAACAAATATGGGATTAAATATGTGGATAAAAATAACATTGGTGTGGATAAATTTTGAAAAATATAAGAGAATAGTATAAAATTTTAATAATCCACATATAGAAATGATTTTGTGTGAATTGTTTTCTAGTGCCTGTGGATAATTTTTCGATTTAAACTATTATTATTTTAATAATAGTTTATTTGTGGTATGTTATTCTTAAAAACTATTTTATAGGGACGAGTCATTATTATACAATCCATAGATTATCTAGTCAATAGTATAATGATTAATTAGTATAGAGGTCTGTTATATCAAAATGTTGTTAACAACATTTTGATATAACAGACCCCTATGTGAGTAAATGTATTATAGCTAACCTTGCTTAATAAATATTATAATTAATAAATTATAACGTAATGTATATAAATGAAATAAGTTATTTTAACAACTTAACTATTAAATTAAAATATATAAAGTTAAAATCCTTTAAAAATTAAAATTATTATCATATAGAGCTATTTTGAAATTGATAAAGTTTTTTATATCAATTTTTAAAATAGCTTTTAACTTTATTACATAAAAAATAATTCAAATTTAATATATAAGAGTTTTTAATCAATATTATTCCTAAAAAACTTTATTTATTGTAATTTTTTCTAATAAGCCTATTATATTTTCTTAAAAAATTAATATTAAAGGTCATTTTTTAGGATGAATGCAAATATAGATTATAAAAAAGGGGGGGAATGAGTTTGCTAGTAACTTTAATTGATAATAATAAAAGCTTTGATTATGTACTTCCTAAAAAAGTGGCTGGAAAATACATAATAAATACTAAAGATGATGAGGAGAAATTAAAGCCACTAATTATTGTTGAAGAAGAAGAGGGAAAATGGGTTTTAAAGTCAAATAAAAATGCATTCTTAAAAGATAATCAAGATAATTTATTAGTAAAAATAAAATTACAGCCATCAAACATATATAAAATATTCAAAAAAGATTCTACATTTGCTTCTTTAATTGCCTTAGATGAGTGTGATGAAACTCATAGATTTAAATCATATAAAGTAAATACAGATATAATAAAAATAGGAACATCTAAAGAATCTAATATACTTTTTAGAAGCAAATTAGTTTCTGAAAATCACTGCTATATAAAATATAGTAAAAATTATAGTGAAGCAGTAATTATAGATAATAGCAGTGATAACGGGGTCTATGTAAATGGAGAAAAGCTGACGGAGAAAAGGCTTTTAATAGGCGATGTAGTTTATATAATGGGATTAAAAATAATATATAACGGAAATATATTATCAATTAATAATCCTAATAATTCTGTTACTATTGATGAAATAGATTTTACTTTAATTAAAAGACCTGTAACAAAAAATATGGCTGAAGACATATTAGATGAAATTGAAGAGGAAGTTATAGAAGAGGATATATTTTTTAGGTCACCAAGATTTAAAAATGACATAAAGAAAAGAGAGTTCAAGATAGATTCACCACCACCATCAGAAAAGGTTGAAGATGTACCAGTAATGTATATGTTAGGACCAGCTATTACTATGGGAATGGCAAGTCTTATTACAAGTATAGTTTCAGTTCAAAATGTTATAAGCAATGATGGAGATATTAAAGAGGCTTTACCTATGATTTTAATGTCTTTTAGTATGATAATTGGTACAGTTTTATGGCCAGTTTTGACAAAGAGACATGAAAAGAAGAAGAATTTAAGTAAAGAAAAAATAAGGGAAGAAAAATATAAAAAATATATAGAAAAAATAAGAAATGATATTCAAGAAGAAGCTGAGAAGCAAAGGAGAATATTATATGCTAACAATATTTCAATTTATGAATGCATCGAAATGATATCAAATAGAGACATAAATATTTGGGAAAGAATAATTGAGCATAATGATTTTGCTAAAGTGAGACTTGGAGTAGGAAACATACCATTGGAAGCAGATTTTAAATATCAAGAAAAGAAGTTTTCATTACAAGATGATAAATTACAAGATGAATTATATAGATTAATTGATGAACCTAAAATTCTGCAATCAGTACCAATTACAATATCATTACTTGAGGAAAAGGCAAGTGGAATAATTGGAGATAGAGAAAGTGCAAAGTTTTTTATTAAATCATTAATATTTCAATTAGCAACACTTCAAGGTTATGATCAGTTAAAATTTATATTTTTGTATGATGAAGAAGAGGAAACGGATTGGGCATTTGCAAGGTGGCTTCCACATTCATGGAATGAAGATAAGAGTATTAGATTTATATGTACAAACATAAAGGATGTAAAGGAAATATCGCTTAGTATAGAAAAATTAATAATCCAAAGAAAGACGAGTAATTCTCATGGAAAAGAGAAGATAATACCTCATTATATTATATTTTCTATGAGTAAAGGTTTAGAAATAAGAGCTGAATTTATTAAATCAATATTAGAGGAAAATGAAAATTTAGGATTTAGTATAGTTAGTTTATATGATGAAATAAGAAGTTTACCTAAGGAATGTTCTACAGTTATAGAGGTTACGGATACAGTAGCTCAAATATATGATAAAGATGACATTACGGGAAAATATATAGAATTTAACATGGAGATTGATAGGGATTCGGATTATGAGAAGTTAGCAAAGGAATTATCTAATATTAATCTTAATGAAGAAAAAAACAAAAATACATTGCCAGAAGTGATAACATTCTTAGAGATGTTTAAGGTGGGGAAAATAGAACATCTCAATATATTAGAAAGATGGCAGGAAAATGATCCTACTAAAACAATTGAAACTGAAGTTGGAGTGGACACTATGGGAGAAGTGTTTAAATTAGATTTACATGAAAAGTTTCATGGACCACATGGGTTAATTGCTGGAATGACTGGGTCTGGTAAAAGTGAATTTATAATGACATTTATACTTTCTTTAGCAATTAACTATCATCCAGATGAGGTTGCATTTATTTTAATTGATTATAAAGGTGGAGGGATGGCAAATGCTTTTACAAACTTGCCACATATTTCTGGAACAATAACAAATTTGGATGGAGCAGCAGTTAAGCGTTCATTAATATCTATAGAAAGTGAATTAAAGAGGAGGCAATCTATATTTTATAAAGCAAGTAAGCAAACTCAAATAAGTAATATTGATATATATAAGTATCAAAAATTATATAGAGAAGGTAAGGTTAATGAACCGTTATCACATTTATTTATTATATCTGATGAATTTGCAGAGCTTAAAGTTCAACAGCCTGAATTTATGGAGCAACTTATAAGTGCAGCCAGAATAGGTAGAAGTTTAGGAGTTCATTTAATTCTTGCAACACAAAAACCAGCAGGTGTTGTTGATGATCAAATTTGGAGTAATTCTAGATTTAGAGTTTGTTTAAAGGTTCAAGAAAAAGCGGATAGTATGGATGTAATAAAAAGGCCAGATGCTGCTGAGATAGCTGAAACAGGTAGATTCTACTTGCAAGTAGGTTTTAATGAATTATTTGAAATGGGACAATCAGCGTGGTCAGGAGCTCCATATTATCCAACTAATAAATTTGAAGCTGATAAAAATGAAAATATAACTGTTATAGATAATATAGGAAGAGTATTAAGAAGTACAAAGATAGATAAAAAAGCAAAATCTATCAAAAATCCTCCAAAGCAAATAGACGAAATAGTAAAATATATTATCAAAATTGCAGATGAAGAAAATATAAAAGCAAGACCAATATGGCTTGAACCAATAAAATCGGTAATTTATTTAGATGACATAAAAAATAAATACAACATTAAAGATATTAAGTATAAGTTTAATCCTGTAGTTGGAGGGTATGATGATCCTGTAACACAATCTCAATATGCAATGACAATACCTATTTGTAAAGATGGTAATGTAATTATTTATGGAGCTTCAGGTAGTGGTAAAACTACATTTATTACAACTATTATTTATTCGTTACTTGAGGGACATAGCCCTGAAGAGATTAATATTTATATTTTAGATTTTGGATCTGAAATATTAAGAGTATTTGAAAAAGCACCTCATGTTGGAGAAGTTTTATTATCTTACGAAAATGAAAAGATAAATAATTTATTCAAAATATTATATTCAGAAATAGAAAAAAGAAAGAAATTATTTGTTGAATTTGGTGGAGATTATAATTCATATATAAAAAATAGTGGCAGTACTATAGAAGCATTATTAATAATTATAAATAATATTACAGCATTTATTGAAGCCTATGAAGAGTTATCAGACAAGTTAGCTTATTTAATAAGAGAATGTACAAAGTATGGAATTTATTTTGTTACAACTGTACCAAATATAAATGGAATAAGATATAAATTAGCTGAAAATTTTAAATACGTATATTCACTACAACTTAATGATAATAGTGAATATGTATCGATACTTGGGCAAACTGATGGCGTTATTCCAGCAAAATATAAGGGAAGAGGTATATTTAAAGTTGATAATGTATATGAATTCCAAATAGCACTTCCTTTTAAAGATTTAGATAATACATTTGAATTAATAAGAAGATATTGCAATAAATATAGCAAGGAATGGAATGGTAAAGTAGCAAAGAAGATTCCTGTATTACCTAAAAAAGTTGATTTAATATTCTTTAAAGATGAAATAGCAAGAAATCAAGTAAATCAAGTAAATCAATTTAATAAGGTTCCAATTGGAATAGAAAAGAGTACATTAAAAACTTTATATTATGATTTTGATAAAGAATTTATAACGGTAGTTTTATCACAAGATCAAAGTAAAAATAGCTTTGCTCAAGGTTTAGCAGAAGTTATGTCAAATTGCATAGATTGTAGATATAAAGAAGGAGAAGAAGCTATAAATGAAATAATGCCAAGTAACAGTAATGTAATAATAGCAAACAGCAATGATAAGGTAACATTAGAGATGAATGGTGTAGAGATAAATGATGCAGATGATAGTATAAAGATTGGATATAAACCTATAGAAAAAGATTCAATAATTGTAAATAAAGCAGAAGAAATTATAAAGAAGCAATATGAATCTATAGAGAAAGATGAAGTAATAGTGATAGATGCAATTAATTCTTTTATTGATGATGATAATAAGAAATATAGATATATTAATGATTCTTCTCAATTTGAAGATATAGCAGTTGAATTATTTAACACATTAGTAGAGAGACATAAAGCTATTAAAAATTCAAAGGAATGTAGAAATAATAAACTAAAAGAGGATGTAAGTAATAAAATAAAAGAGAATGTAAGTAAGAGGGTAAAAGAATATGAAAGTAATAAGGTGAAAAGAGAGAGTCTTAATAGACAAGAGGAAGTCAGCATTAAAGCTTTAAAGTATAAAAATATAAAATGTATAATCAATTCATTTAGTGAATTTTATAAATATCTATCAGCAGATGGAAAAGATAAAGTTAATGTATTTATGTTAAATGGTAAGGTGGAATATAATATAAACTTTATCATAATTGAAGATATTAATAATTTAAATTCATTTGTATATGAAGAGTGGTTTAGTAAGCATGTTTCATTAAATAATGGAATTTGGATAGGAAATGGTATTTCAGAACAATATCATTTAAAACTCAATAAGATTTCTAAAGAAATGTATTCAGATATTGGAGATGACTTTGGTTATGTAATAAATGATAGCAAGGCTAAGTTAACTAAGCTACTTACAAGTATTAATAATATACAGGGGGAATAGTTATGGATAAAGTTCTAATAGATATATTTTTACCTGCTATTAATAGAAGTTTTGAAGTTTATATACCATTGGATTCAAAGTTTTATGAGATAACACCCTTAGTTTCTAAAATGCTAAGTGAATTATCTAACGGATTATTTATTTCAGGTGATGATTCAATTTTATATGAAAGAAAAACCGGAAATATATTAAATATAAATATGTCAGCTAGGCAGTTAAATATTAAGAATGGGGACAATTTAATGTTGTTATAAGATACAGTTAATAATGATATCTAATATCATTAATTAATAGGTTTAATGATATTAATATATATAAATCTTATAGATATGAAGGGGTGGCTATATATGGCAAAAATTATGGTTGATCCAACTAAATTAGAATTAGTTGCAAGTAAGATAGAAGAGCAAGCATCTGATTATTCAAAGTTATATCAACAACTATTTACAGAGGTGGAAGCAATGGGGAAAGCATGGCAAGGGGCAGATAATATTGCTTATACAACTCAAATTGAAGGATTTAGAGAGGATTTAAATAAAATCAAGCAGGTATTAGATGAATATTCTTCTTTTTTAAGACAAAGTGCAAAAGTATATAAGAGTACCCAAGATGAAGTAATAAGTAAAGCAAAAACTTTAACAAATAAATAAAGAGAGGTTATTAAAATGGCTATAGAAGGAATTAGTATTAGTTTAGAACAAGTTTTGGAAACAGCAAGAAATATAAAATCATTAAATACTCAAATAGTAACAAGGTTAAATGAAATAAAGAGGGAAATGAATTCATTAGAGTCTAGTTGGCAGAGTGAGAGTTCAACTACAATAAGGGCAAATTTTAATAAATTAGAAGCTAAGTTTGAAAATTATAAGAATATAATAGATTCTTATGGAACATTTTTAGAAAATACTGTTGAAGCTTACTCAACAACTGAATCAAGTATTAATAATAATGCAAGTGCATTTGAGTAATAATTAGAAATGAGGGGATGTTTGGTGGATAAATATTTGCCTATTGGCTCAGTAGTTTTATTGAAAAATGGAAGAAAGAAAATAATGATTTATGGTAGAAAGCAAATGCATGTTGAAACTGGTGAAGAGTGGGACTATTTAGCTTGTTTATATCCAGAAGGGAACATAAATGAAGAGTTTATGTATTTATTTAATCATGATCAAATAGATAAAGTTTATTACTTAGGATATGAAGATGAAGAAGAAAAAAGATTTGTTGAAGAAAATTTAAGTTAATTCAATTTGAAAAATTTTAATTTAAATTAAGAGATTTAAGTTAAGTAATAAAAGTAAATAATCTAAAAAATAAATTAGGCTAAAAATTTAAATTAAAAGATTAAAAAGACTAATCTATAAGCTTAAAAGTAGTTAAAATAGTAGCTAAGTTAAAAGTTTAAAAGAAACAATTAAAGCAATAAATAAAGCAGATAGTAAAAATGAGCAACTAAAGTAAGTAATTAAATAAGAAGTAATAAATAAAGTAATAAGCAATAAGTAATAAGGCGAGTAGTGTTAATAAGGGGCAATTATATAAAAAATAAATGTAGAAATTTCTACACTAAAAGTTTAATAAGGTAATTTGGGTGTAAGCATTGTTAAATTAGTATCTAATACAATATTTATATGAATACTTAGAGGGAAGGTTTTATATAAGTAAGTTCAAATATTTTAATTAGCTACTAATGTTTAATTGGGGTGATTGTTTATAATGTTTGATAATATAAGAAATATAAACAATGGAAGAAAAGTTTCAGAATTGGGAAATGAAATTAAAGGGATAGGAATTAAATGTGAAAGAGTAACGGATATTATACCTAGCAAGTACAGAAGTATAGAAACTTCAGCCATAATAAGAGAAATATATAGTATAAGAGAAGAACTTAATAGTATAGGAAATGAACTTGAAAGTTTAGGCGAAATTATTGTTAGTATTTCAAAAGAACTAGAAAATAATTCGTTTGATAAAAATGGTGGATGTAGTTGGTAGGAAATGATATGGATATATTAATAGATACAAATAGTATTAGGGCTAAAGCAAATGAATTAGAAAGGCTCATGAAAGAGCTAGATAGAAAAAATGATAGTTTAGATAAAATAAAAAAACAACTTGATTATGAGGTAAAGTGTAAAAGTAATATATCAAACTCCATAAGTAACATTAAAATGAGAATATCAATAGTTGAAGATAGAATAGGTAAAATTAATTACTTATTGTTATTTGTTGCAACCAGTTACGAAAATGCAGAAAGATCACTGACAAAGTTAACTAAGGAATTTGAGAGAAATTTAAAATCATTAGGATTTTTGTTTGTATCAGTTTATGGTAAAAGTGAAAACAGTATAGATAAAAATAAAAAAAATAAAAAAGATGAAAAATGGTATACAAGTAAATGGTTTAAGATAGCTGTAGGTGGAGCTGTTGTTGTTGGAGCAGCTGTTGCAGTAGTAGTCACTGGAGGTTCAGCAATGGCGATTGGAGCTGCTGTAGGAGCGGGGGCTATGGGAACTGCAAAGGGAATAATTAGTGGTATTAAAAGTGAAAAAGATGGAAAAGACTTTATGGATGGATTTGCAGATGGCTTCATGAAAGGAGCAATTTCAGGAGCAATAACAGGTGCCTTTATTGGAAAAGGAGTAGGAACAACCTTAGCCAAAAGAGCAGCTCAAAAAGCAGCTTCAAATACTGCGGCAGAAATGGCCGCAGAAGTAGGAACAGAAACAACAGTAAAAACCGCTGCCGGTAGTATTTCAAAAATTAAGCCTGCATTTAAGAAAAAGATAATTGATTCAGGTAAAAATGTTTTAAAAGATTCAATTAAATCTGGAGCGGAGGAAGCGCTTAAAAGTGATGATAGTGGTTTAGAAGTTGCAGATGATTTTCTTAAAGGAGCAGGAAAAGGAGCCAAGAATTCAACATCAAAATTAGTTAAGGATGTATTAAAGGGGAAGGCTGGCAATAATGAAGCCACAGATATTTTAATAGACGGTGGAGCAGCTGTAGTTGAAGAGGAAATTGATTCTATTATAAAAGGTGAAAAGCTAACAGCAGGTGAAGCGTTGGAGGCTTTTGAAAATGGTATTAATGATTCTGCAAAGGGAAAATTTAAAAAAAGTATTTTTGGTGAATCTATAGATAAGAAGGGGGAGATAATTGTAGATTTATCGTTTAATGAGGAAAATACTAAGATTATTGATGGCATATCAGAAAGGATAAATAAAATGAACAATAAGGATTCAAATAGTTGAAATAGTGGTGGATCATGAGAATGAAGTGAATAAAGTTGTAAGGTTTACTTCATTAAACATAAAAGGGACATGATATTTTGAGTCATGTCCTTTTTTATGTTTAATTATATAAGTTTAGATGTACTATAAAGGATAGTAGATAGCCTTAGCGAGAAAGAGGATATATTTATTTCCCTAAATCAGAGGATGTAGTAAGATTTGTGGAAAAACAAATCTACTACATCCTTTTTTGTATTTTAAAGTGGTAGATTTGGAA
>NZ_JAASHD010000045.1:0-23707 GCF_019734375.1 Clostridium sp. K04 | reverse complement strand
TTGGATACAAGACACCGTTAGAAGCATTTAACGAAGAACAAGCTAAGTGTTGCACTTAGCTTGACAATTCGTCATAAGAAAAGAAATAAATTAAGTTAAGTTAAGTTTAAGCTTCTTACATGGAAATTAATATATTATCATGTAAGAAGTTTTATTATTTTATAACAGAATATATTTTTAAGTGAGTATGAATCAATGTATGCATATAACTTTGATAGAAGAATAAAAATATGGGGTTATTAAAATTTATATATAAGTTAAAAAGTATCTACATTAAATATAGTACGGATATCTATATTAATGTAGATATTTTTTTATTTAAGGGGGAGAGCATATATTCTAAAAAAAATTATGTTTATTAAATTATATAATTTCCAATAGTTATAGGAAGAATTAAATAGAATATCTATGAAAGAATTTATATACAACTAATTTATTGAAAAAATTAAAAATTTAATGCGAAATATAATAATATTAAAATTTTTTTGTGGGAAATATGGAAATGATAATAATGTAATAAAAATGATTAGCATGAAAAAAGTTAATAATATTTAAAAAAGGATATATTGGGAATAAAAAATTCAATATATTACACAAAAAAGAAAGTTATATGTTTTCAAATTTGTCGAATATAAGAGAAAATTAACTTTAAAATGTCGAATTTTATGATATAATTTTAATTGAAAAAAGAATATTAAGATAAATTTAATAAACAGGGAGATAAATGGTAAATATTACAGAATATTTAGAAGAAATGAAAAAGAATTGGAAAACAATAATTACGATTGTAATAAGCTTCATATTACTTAGTGTTTTTTTCATTAAACAACAATACGAAGCAGGTGTAAAAGTATTTAAAAGCACTTGAAGAGCAAAGTGGAATTCCTGTTGTTGGAGTTATTCCTGAGATTGAATTTTAGAAAAAAATTAAATGAGGGATTTTGTATCATAAATTTAAAATTATTTTAATTTATAAGATTATAATTTTGTGACAACTAAAGTATCATCACAAATTATTGATGAAACTATATATTTTGATTTTATATTGGTTGTCATGATGATAGGGAGTGAAAATTTTAATGAATGAAATGGAAGAACAAGTAATCAGTATTTCAGAAATTTTTGAGGCAATAAAAAAGCGTTGGATAATAATTGTAGCAATCACTTTAACAGCTACTATAATATCAGGAATTATAAGTTTCTTTGTAATTGATCCGGTTTATGAAGCAAGTACCAAGGTATTTGTAGGTAAGGAAGAAAATGATAATGCAGCTTATAACAGTAGTGAAATCAATATGTATCAACAATTACTACAAACTTATGCTCAAGCCATAAAAACAAAAGATTTAGTTAATAGAGCAATTAGTGGATTGAAATATGACGGATTAGAAGCTCGTAATGTAGTAGAATCTTTGACTGTAAATCCAATATCAAATACTCAAATTCTTCAAATTAAGTATCAAAGTAAAGATCCAAATGAAGCTAAGGATGTATTAAAAAGTGTAACAGATGAATTTATAGTAACTGCAAAGGAACTTGTTCCTAATGGTAATGTAAGAGTTATTGAAGAAGTTGAATTGCCACAAAATCCAGTAAGTCCAAATAAAAAAATGAATATAGCAATAGCATTTTTAGTAGGACTTATGGTAAGCGTAGGTTTAGTTTTCTTATTAGAATATTTAGATAATACATATAAAAATAAAGATCAGCTTGAAAAAGATTTAGGAATACCAGTACTTGGAGCTATTCCAGATGTTGAAAATTTATAGGAGGTAAGATGAATGTTTATAGTTGAAAAAAGTCCAAAGTCTGTAGCAGCAGAAGCTTATAGAGCTTTAAAAACTAATATTCAATATTCTTCTTTTGATAAAGAATATAAAACTATAGTAATAACTAGTTCCAATCCAGGAGAAGGTAAATCTACTACAGCAGGAAATTTAGCATTAACTTTAGCTGAGGGAGAAGCAAAAGTTTTATTATTAGATTGTGATATGAGAAAGCCTTCTGTTCATAAGAATTTTAGAATTACTAATACATATGGTATTTCTGATATCTTACTTCAAAAGAAAAAGGTTACGGAAGTAGCTTATTCTTATAATAAAAATCTTAGTATCATAACAGCTGGAAAGGTACCACCAAATCCAGCGGAAATGCTAGCTTCAAAGGCAATGACTGCATTTTTAAAGGAAATGAAAGATCATTTTGATTATATTGTTTTAGATACACCACCAGTGCAAGCGGTTGCTGATGCTCAAATTTTATCAACGAAGACTGATGGAACTCTTATTGTAGTTAGGGCAGGTGTTACAAAAAAGGATGAAGTTAAAAATACTATTAATACGTTAAATAAGATTAATGCTAATATTATTGGAACTATTCTGCACGCTGTAGATAACACTAGAAATAAATATCAATATTACTATGGAAATGAATAATGCTTTATCAATAAAGTTGTTTTATAGGGTTTATATTTTATAGAGAAATGGGGGAGGAATGAGTGGAAGTACTTAAAATTGAGTTTGAGAATATAAAGGAAAATAAAGCAAAGTTAAGCTTTTATGAAATTTGTAAAAGAGCAATAGATATTATAGGAGCTATAAGTGGATTACTTTTGTTAAGTCCGGTTATTGTAATAGTAGCATGCGCAATTAAATTTACTTCAAAAGGTCCTATGTTTTTCTCTCAAAAAAGAGTTGGTAAAAATGGAGAGTTATTTGATATGTATAAATTTAGGTCTATGGTAGTAAATGCTGAAGAACTTAAGGAAAAGTTAGAACAGCAAAATGAAAGGTACGGACCTATGTTTAAAATGAAAGATGATCCTAGAGTAACTAAGGTTGGAAGGTTTATTAGAAAAACTTCATTAGATGAACTTCCGCAACTTTGGAATGTTCTTAAAGGTGAAATGAGTTTAGTTGGGCCTAGACCAAGTTTACCTAAGGAAGTTGCTCAATTTGAAAACTGGATGTGTAAAAGACTAACTGTAAAACCAGGCTTAACTTGTTATTGGCAAGTGAGTGGAAGAAATAATATTGGTTTTGAGGAGTGGATGAGGCTTGATAATAAATATGTAGATGAACGAAATCTTTGGATTGATATTAAGTTGATATTTAAAACTGTATTAGTATTGTTTGGTGATAAAAATGCATCGTAAAGTGAAAGAGGTAAGAAAGATGAAGATAGCTATAGCAGGAACAGGGTACGTTGGTTTATCTAATGCAATTCTTTTAGCTCAACATAATGAAGTAGTTGCAGTAGATATAATTCAAGAAAAGGTAGATATGATTAATGATAAAGTATCGCCTATAGTTGATAAAGAAATACAAGATTATTTAAGTAATAAAGAGTTAAATTTAATTGCAACTACAGATGCTTATAAAGCATATAAAGATGCCGAATTTGTAATAATTTCAACACCAACTAATTATGATCCAGAAATGAACTATTTTAATACAAGAAGTGTTGAAGCAGTAATTGCAAATGTACTTTCTATTAATCCAGAAGCAACTATGATAATTAAATCTACAGTACCGGTTGGATATACAAAAAAAGTTAGAAAAATGTTTGAAACTGATAATATAATTTTTTCACCTGAATTCTTAAGAGAAGGAAAGGCACTATATGATAACCTTTATCCTTCAAGAATTATAGTTGGTGAGCAAAGTAAAAGAGCTGAAAAGTTTGCTAATCTTTTAAAAGAAGGAGCAATAAAAGAAGATATTCCAGTGCTATTTACAGATAGTACTGAAGCAGAAGCAGTTAAGCTTTTTTCTAATACATATTTGGCATTAAGAGTTGCTTATTTTAATGAGTTAGATACTTATGCTGAAATGCATGGCTTAAATACTAAGCAAATAATTGAAGGTGTAGGATTGGATCCAAGAATAGGAACTCATTATAATAATCCTTCATTTGGATATGGGGGATACTGCTTACCTAAAGATACTAAGCAACTAAGAGCTAATTATGAAGATGTTCCTAATGAAATTATTAGTGCAATAGTTGAGTCCAATAGAACAAGAAAGGATTTTATTGCAGATCAAATTATTAAGAAAAATCCTAAGACTGTTGGTATTTATAGATTAACTATGAAAACTGATTCTGATAATTTTAGAGCTTCTTCTATTCAAGGAATAATGAAGAGAATTAAAGCTAAAGGAATTGAAGTAGTTGTTTATGAACCAGTTCTTAAGGATGAGACTTTCTTTAACTCTAAAGTTATAAGAGATTTAGATGAGTTTAAGAATATGTCAGATATTATAGTATCAAATAGGTTATCAAAGGAATTATTTGATGTAGAAGAAAAAGTTTATACTAGAGATTTATTTAATAGAGATTAATTAGTAAATAGATTAAGTGAGGAATTTAAAATGAATAAGATTTGTTTTATAGCTTCAACAGGTGGTCACTTTGAGCAGTTAATGATGTTAAAGCCTCTTATGGACAAATATGAAAGTTTTATTGTTACAGAAAAGACGGAATATTCTGTAATTGAGGATGATAGAAAAATATATTATTTAAATCAAGTTAATAGACATGAAAAAACATTTATTTTTAAAATGGCACTTAATTTTATAAAAAGTTTAAATTTATTTATAAAAGAAAGACCAGATGTAGTAATTTCTACGGGAGCTTTAGCAACTATACCAATGTGTATATTTGCCAAGGTTTTTAAAAAGAAAATCATTTTTATTGAATCTTTTGCTAAAGTGAATTCACCTACATTAACAGGAAAGTTAGTTTATAAATTTGCAGATCAATTTTATGTTCAGTGGGAACAAATGAAAGAGCATTATCCAAATGCTATATTTAGGGGGGGAATATATTGATTTTTGTAACATTAGGATCACAAAATTTTCAATTTAATAGATTATTAATAGAGATTGATAGATTAGTTGAAGAAGGTAAGATTACAGAAGAAGTATTTGCTCAAATTGGATATAGTGATTATAAACCTAAAAATTATTGCTATAAGGAATTTCTTGATAGAGATGAGTTTGCAGATATTATGAGCAAATGTGATAAGGTAATTACTCATGGTGGCACTGGTGCTATTATTGGAGCAGTTAAAAAAGGAAAGAAAGTTATTGCCGTTCCTAGATTAGCTAAGTTTGGTGAACATGTTGATGATCATCAATTACAGATAGTTGAGCAGTTCGAAAAAATGAATTTTATTAAGTATGTAGATCATGAGGGAGAACTAGAAAAATTAATATTAAATATTGATAAAGCAAGTTTTCAAAATTATAAATCTAATACGTTAAATATAATAAGTTCTATAGAAAAATTTGTAGAAGTATAAAGATTTCGAATCTGTTAAGCTGATATGAAAAAATAGCTTGATTTTTCATAGAATTGCTCGCTCTTTGAAAATTATATAAGTTTGAATATTTTATTGTATGGCAAACAAGCCTGCAATAAAATTAATTTTTGCAGGTTAAATAAAGGTATTAAGTTTAATTAAGCTGCTGAAAACCAAGAGTTTTTAGCTGAGCTATCGCTAGCGAAGCCGGCAACTTCTGCTGGAGTACAGTTATTTAATGAGCTATGTGGTCTAATAAAATTATAGTGAAAGATAAATAAATATATTAAGTTATTCGCTTTTTCAAAAGAGTTAAAGCCTTTTTTAGCTTTATACCAAGCTTTAAAAGTTTTATTGAATGACTCAATTAAGTTATTATTTGTATCACTAGACATAGGTGATACAGGAACGTGTTTGGTATTAGGTAATACCGTAGCGGCAGCTTCGTTATACGAAGGTAATCTATCGGTTATAAAGTAAGTTGGTTCACCACACTTTTTAGCTTCATTTATTAGTGTATAAGCTGAATCAGAACTTCTAGATTTAGTTAGGTGAAATGCTAGAATAAATCTAGTTTCAGAATCAATAGCTAACCATAGATAGTATCTTTCACCATTAATAAATACTACTGTTTCATCAGCATGCCAATCGTCAGATTGTAAGTTTAGACTATCTTTAAATTTATCAGCCTTTTGCTTAAAGAAAGGTGCAAATTTATTGGTCCAACTTGCTATAGTAACATGTGATACCTTAATACCAGAGTTAACTATCAAGAATTGAGAAATAGCTCTTGTTGATGAATTATTTAAAAAATATAGTGTTAATGCAGTTAATATCACATGTAGTGGAAAACGCATTCCTTTCATAGAAAGGGATCCGGTAATTAATTCA
The DNA here is from genome assembly GCF_019734375.1 of Clostridium sp. K04. Taxonomy (NCBI): domain Bacteria; kingdom Bacillati; phylum Bacillota; class Clostridia; order Eubacteriales; family Clostridiaceae; genus Clostridium; species Clostridium sp. K04. The sequence goes on along the minus strand of NZ_JAASHD010000045.1, from coordinate 17,514 downwards.
CTAGATGCCATATAAATATTTGTAGTATGATGTTTAACTATTATGTGATTACACTTTTTGTTATTGCATTTGTAGCGATTGTAATATTTATATGAGTGATGTAAGTATGTTCCTTTACCACATTTAGTACATCTAGGATAATTTCTTTTAGGTAATCCTTCACCGTCGCCAAGTGCGAACTGGCGCTTACATTGCTTGCATTGATACTTTTGTTTAGCCTGCTTATTGAAACCAAACTTATATAGTTTATCAGAATGACAACGTGGGCATTTTATATTAGTCTTGTTCATTGTTCTTCTCTCCTTTTCTAAGGGGGGTATTATTTATTATTGCAAACTTATTGTATTTCCTTGAATTGAGAAGAGCAATGTTCATATAACTTAACAGATCGAAGATTTCATGATGGAGGAATAATGAAAAATAATAAAGTTAAAGTTTTGACTATAGGTTCTGATTCAAGCGTAAAAGGTGGAATTACCACTGTAATAAATAGTTTCCATAATTATAAGTTTGAAGATATTGAATTAGAATTATTACCTACATACATTGAAACAAATAATTTTAAGAAGATTACATTTTTTTTTAAAAGCCTAATAGTTTATATAAAAAAGAATATAGAAAATGATTTTGATATAGCTCATATTCATATGTCTTATAAAGGAAGCTTTATAAGAAAGTATTTAATTGTTTTAATAACAAAATTATTTAAAAAGAAGGTAATACTTCATTTACATGGATCAGAATTTGAGGTTTTTTATAAAAATAGTAATTTCATTTTAAAAAAATTGATAAAAGATATTTTAAAAAAAAGTGATTTAGTAATTGTTTTAGGTGAAAAGTGGAAAAATGTTATACAAGAAATAGAACCTTCTGCAAATGTAAAGATATTTAATAATTCTGTACCTGTACCCAAATATAAAGTAGGCTTAAACGATAATGGTTTTAATATACTTTTTTTAGGTGTTTTAATAAAAAGAAAAGGTATATATGATTTAATTGAAGCCATAAAAATATTAAATGACAGTGGCGTTTTAGAAAAATATAATGTTAATTTTACTATTGGTGGAAGTGGTAAAGAAAAAGAAGAAATAGAAAATAAAATAAGTGATTATAATTTAAATTCAGTTATAGATATGATTGGGTGGGTTGATGGAGAATTAAAAGAATCACTTTTAAAAAATAGTCAATTGTTTGTATTGCCATCATATAATGAAGGATTACCAATGGCCATTTTAGAAGCTATGAGTTATGGAATTCCTGTAATATCAACTGAAGTAGGGAGTATTGGTGAAGTAGTATGTAATTATAAGACAGGTTTTACTTTCAAACCAGGTGATATAAATAGTTTAGTTCAATACATAGAAAAGTTAATAACTGAAAAACAATTGTGGTATGAAATGAGCGGAAATTGTAAAAAAAGTATAGAAGAAGATTTTAATGAAGAAAAATATTTTTATAAAGTAGAAAAAGAATATAAGAAGTTAATAGAAAAAGAATATTAAAACATAGGGCACTTAAAAGATATATTTTATAAGAATTATAAGTAGTAAAGGGAAAGTATACATAATAAAATTAATAATTTTTAGAAACTATGCAAAAAGTATTTTAAGTAAATAAAAAGTAAAGTTAGTAAAAGGAGAATAGATGATAGCTTTATTAAAAATATTGACTTTTATATTAATATTTCAAGATTGGTTAATTAATATATTTAAACCTATAGGATACCTGGATGAAATATTAGGGGTATTATTGCCTATAACTATGCTTGTTATTATTAGTTTTAAAAGAAAAAAGATTAAATTGTTTAAAAGTGAAATAATAGCTTTTAATTGTTTAATATTATTTATTATAGTTGGATTAATAGGGAACTTTAAATATAACTACATTGATATAAAAAGCGCATTTATTAGTATTATATTAACTACTAAGGCGTTTTTTGTGTATTTTTCTATTAGAATAATATTAAATACGTATAAAATAGATATACATTTTTTTGATGGGATTATTAATATATTAAAAAAAGTAATATATGTTTTTGTATTTGTGGCAATTATTAATATTCCTTTAGGATTTTTAAAAGAATCTGGTATTAGATTTGGGATAAGAACTATTTCATTAGGATTTTCTCACCAAACAGAATTGGCATTTTTTTCAATTATTAGCTTGTGTATTATTGAATTTTATAATTCTTATCTTAATAAGAAAAGTGATATTAAGATATTATTAAGTTGCTCTTTATTAATAGTATTTGCAGGAAGAAGTAAGGCAATAGTATTTTTAATTATCTACATATATATGATGATCTTTTTAAAAGTTTTTAAAAAAGTTAAATTAAAATACAATATTGTAATATTACCATTTGCATTATATATAGTTATTCCTAGAATTAAAAGTGAATTTCTTAATGGAGCAAGAGGTGCATTATATAAAACCGCCATTAAAATTGCAAATGATAAGTTTATGATTGGAAGTGGATTTGGAACATTTGGTTCACATATGTCAAGAGTTAAATATTCTCCATTGTATTTTAATTATGGAATTAATACGGTATGGGGATTATCTCCAGAAAAGTCTTCATTTATTGCAGATACATATTGGGCTATGATACTTGGAGAAAATGGATGGCTAGGTTTAGGCCTTATGATATTAACATTAGTGGGAATATTTTATCCAATATTTAAATTGAAATATAGTCAAAGATTAAAGTTACCTTGTTATGGATTAATAATGTATTCAGTAATTACTAGTATAGCTGAGCCAATATATTCAAGTAATAAGAGTGTAGCATTAATGATTATAATAGCCATATTTATTAGTATAATCAAAACAAGTAATGAGGAAAGTATAAATATTAAAGAAAATATGAATCTTAAATTAAGTACATAATTTTTTTGTAAAAAGAAAAATCATTTTTCTTAGATTAGTATTAAATTCTTTATAAAATATTATAACTACAGCACGTAAAAGAGGGAATAATTATGAAATTAATTTATATAGCAGCAGTAGACTCAAAAAAACCGGAATCTTTTGGGGTAGGAAAAAAAATAGTAGGACAAGTAAAAGCATTAAATAAATTAAATGTTGAAAGTGAATTAGTTAACATTGAAAATGATAGGGTTAATATAAATGGAAAAGTAGTAGGAGAAAAATTAAAAAAGCCTAAGTATATGTTTTTTCATAAGTATTTAATTAAAAATTACAATGAAATATTTAAAGATAAAGAATGCGTATACATAAGATATTATTCAAATGATATATTTCTATACTATTTAATCAAAAAATTAAAAAAAGATAATAAAAAAATAGTATTAGAAATACCTACATATCCATTAGATGTAACTAATAATGGTTTTATAAAAAAGGTAGTTTATGAAGTTATAAATATTTATGTAAGAAAGAATTTAAAAAAATATGTTGACTATATATCTACTACAAATAGTAATTATGATGAAATATATGGTATAGAAACTATAAAAATAAATAATGGAATTGATATTGTAGAAAATAAGGTAGTTAATAAAAAGAAAAGTGATAATATCATAAGATTAGTAGCAGTAGCTAATCTATCTAAATGGCACGGTTATGATAGGGTAATAACGGGAATAGGTAAATATAATAAAAATATAAATGGAAAGAAAAAAGTTGTATTTCATATTGTAGGAGAAGGAGCAGAAAAAGAAAATTTAATTAATCTAAGTAATAGATTACAATTAAATGATTTTATACATTTTGAAGGCGCCAAAAGTGGTGAAGCATTAGATAATATTTTTAATCAAATGGATATAGGGGTTTCATCATTAGCATTATTTAGAGCTGGAGGAGGGCATGACCCTATAAAAACTAAGGAGTTTTTAGCTAGGGGTTTACCAGTTATTTTAGGGTATGATGATAAATTAGTAGATATGAGTTTACCATATGTGATTAAGGTTCCAGAAAATGATGAACCTATTGATATTGATGAAATTGTAGAGAGATTTAATAATTTAAATGATAATTGTTATGATATAAGAAAATACGCAGAAGAAAACTTAAGTTGGGAATCTCAAATGAATAAAATTATTAATAAGATAAATAGGGAGAAAAAATGAAGATTTGTTTTATAACATCCACTGTGTTTACTTTGGGCGGAGTGCAAAGAGTTGTATCTGTATTAGCAAATGAATTAAGTAAAGAGCATGAAATAGATATATTATGCACTTCTGATAATAGCTTAGTTAATAGAGAAATATATGGCTTAAATGAGAATATAAAAATAAATATAGAACCTAATTTATGGAATGAAAACATTAAAAATAGAATAATAAAGAAAATAAATAAAGAAACAAATTTACTTAATAAAAAGAGATATGTAAGCATATTGACCAATGAATATTATAATAAAAAAACACAACAAAACTTTGTAGAATACATAAATTCAAAAAAATACGATGTTGTAATAGGTGTTGAAGGTAAATATAGTATTTTACTTGGAATTATTTCAGATAAGTTGAATTGTAAAACAATAGGATGGCAACATAATTCATATGATGCATATATGAAAAATAAAAAGAGATATTATTGGAATCAAGATATATTATTTGAAGAATATATACCAAGATTGGATAAATATTTGGTCTTAACAGAGTATGATCAAAAAATGTTTTTACAAGAAAAAAATATAAAAAGTAGTGTTATGTATAATCCAAGAAGTTTTAAAAGTAAGGATAAATCTAAAGTTAATAAAAAGCAATTTTTGGCAGCAGGGAGATTTAAACATCAAAAGGGATTTGATTTATTAATAGAGTCTTTTTATGAGTTTTGTAAATATGATAAGGAATGGAATCTAGTTATAGTTGGTGAAGGTGAAGATAAGGAGAAAATATTAAATCTTATTGATAAATATGGGATAGAAAAAAGAGTTAAAATAGATAATTTCACTAATGATATAAAAAACTATTTTATGAATTCATCAGTATTGACATTATCATCAAGATGGGAAGGCATGCCTATGATAGTATTAGAATCTTTAGAAATGGGAGTTCCGATTATTTCTTATGATATAACAGCAACACAACAGCTAATAGAAGATAAAAAAGAAGGCTTACTTGTTAATAAGTATGACACTATAAAGTTTGCAGAAGCAATGAAAATAATGGCTGATTCACAACATTTAAGAGAAGAAATGAGTAAAAATGCTATAAATAAATCTACTGAATTTGATATAGAAAATATAGCAAAACAATGGAATGAAATGTTTCTAGAAATAGTGAATTAAAAGTAGTAAAGGGAGTTGCTTTAGTAGTGAAGAAGATTTTAATTGCAAATGCTGTACCAACTAATAATGGTGATGCAGCCCTAATATTTGGTTTATATAATAAGTTAGTTAAAGAAGGATATGAAGTAATAATATCTACAACTAGATATGAAACAGTTAAGAAATTGTATCCAAATATAAAATGGGTAAAAGTAGAATATGATTTTAATAAAATAGAAAGAAAATTTTGCTCAAAGTTTCCTAGCTTTAGAAAAAAATTAATTAAATTTAAAGTATTAAATAATAAACAATATAAAGATATAGATGCAATTATTTCGGCACCAGGAGGATATATTAACTCATATTATGGGTTTGAAGAAAAATTGTATTGTATGAATTTAATAAAAGAAAAGTACAATACTAAGTTAGTAATGTACTCACAATCAGTAGGTCCATTAAATAATTATGATGTGGATATATTAGATAAATATATTAAAAGTTTTGATTTATTTATGGTAAGAGATGAAGTTTCATATAATAATGTTAAAAAATATGATAATGTATATAAAACTAATGATGCTGCATTTTTATTAGATTTACCAGAACATAAAAATAGTGATAGTAATAAAGTAGCAATATCTGTGAGAGAATGGGCACATGATGGAAGAAGTAGAAGTAAATATATAGATTTAATAAAAGGCATGGTTTATAAGTGCATAGATAATGGATATAAGGTTGAGTTTATATCAACTTGTCAAGGATTAAGTAATTACATAGATGATTCTAAAATAGCACAACAAATAAAAGATGAATTAGATGAGAAATATCAAGCATCAGTAGAAGTTAATAATAAGTACTACTCATTAGAGCAATTAAGAGAATATATTAAGGGCTTTAGATTTGTTGTAGGTACAAGATTACATATGTGCATATTAACTATTATGTCAGGTATTCCTGCATTTAATATATCATATGAAGTAAAAGGAAAAGAGTGTTATAAGATACTTAACTTAAATGAATATTCTGTTGATTATAATGATAATATAAATGATTCGTTAGAAAAACTTCAGCAGTTTATAAATAAAAATGATGAGTTAAAAGAAGTATATGAAAATAAAGCTTTAGAAATGAATGAAGAAGCAAATAATCATCTTAAATATATGTTAGATACCATATTAAAATAAGCAATCAGTGGGGGTGAATTATGAAAAATAATCTCAAATTTGCAACGATAATTTCCTATATTACGTTATTTGCAGGAAATGTTATTTCAATTTTTTATACACCATTTATGTTATCTAAATTAGGGAATTCTGAATATGGTTTATTTTCTTTAGTTAATACAATAATTTCATATATATATTTGTTAGATATGGGATTAGGAAATGCTATTATTAGATATAATTCTAAATACATGGCTGAAAATGATGAGGAAGGATTAAAGAAAGTAAATGGGATGTTTCTTTCTTTATATTGTTTAATTTCTATAGTTGGATTAATTATAGGTATTGTAGTATATAGGAGTTTAGGTAGTATATTTTCTAAGGGGTTATCTATAACTGAGATACAACAAGTAAAAGCTATGTTTGCTGTTGCATTATTTAATTTGGTATTTTCTTTTCCTTTTAATGTATTTAACGGAATAATAATGGCGCATGAGAAATTTGTATTTATAAAAGCTATAACATTTATAAGAACAATTTTTAATCCATTAATAATGGTTATGATATTATTATTTGGCTATAGAGCATTAGGAATGTTAATTGGATCTACTATATTTAATATCATATTAGGATTTGTTAATATAATTTATTGTTTCAAAGTTTTAAAGGTAAAAATGATATTTAAAGGATTTGATAAGTCTTTATATGCAGAAATATTTAAATTCTCATTCTTTATATTGTTATCATCATTAGCATATAGAATTTATTGGAGCACAGATCAATTTGTATTAGGTATGTTTGTTAGTTCAACTTCTATAGCTATTTATACTATAGGATTGCAGTTTAATACATATTTTAATTCATTTTCAAATGTAATTAGTAGCATGTTCTTACCTAAATTAACTAAAATAACTGTAGTTAATAGTGATAAATCTGAATTAATGAAAATTCTTATAAAGATATCGAGAATACAATTTTACATAGCATCGTTTATTTTATGTGGTTTTATACTTGTTGGTAAAGAGTTTATTATGAGATGGACAGGACCAGAATATGGATGGTCATATTAAATAGCTTTATTAGTAATGGCACCACAATTTATATCAATTATTCAAACGTTATTTGCCACTATGTTAGAAGCTATGAATAAACATAAAGTTAAATCACTAATATATATTGGAGTATCTTTTTTAAACCTTATTTTAACATTATATTTAGTAAGAATTTGGGGAAGTATAGGTTGTGCAATAGCTACGTGTGTAGGTATGTTACTTAATGCAATTTTAAATAATTTGTATTATAAATATAAGTTGAATTTAGATATGGGATATTATTGGAAAGAAATATTAAAAATGGTTCCATCAATACTTGGAATATCTATTATAGGATATGGTGTGAAAGTATTACTAAGACCTAATAATTATATTACAATAGGATTATTTGGAATAGTATTTAGTATAATATATTTTGGTATCTGTTGGAAGTTTACTTTTAATAAATATGAGAAAGATATAATATATAAATTTATTGATAAAATTAAATTAAGAAAAATTAATAATGGAATAAATTGATAAAAATAAGAATGTAGTAAAGTAAATCACAACTTAAGAAGAGGAGTCAAGCTTTAAAGCTTGACTCTTTTTATGGGGATATATAGTACATAGATAAAAGATTAGCATTATAAAAATTTTAAATAAAAATTATACGAAAATTCACTTTCATTAAATCTATATTCATCAGGTAAATTAGGACCACAGCTATTTGAGCCAATACCACTTTGCTTATAATCAATAATTAAATAAGTTAAATCCTCCTTATTTAATTCAAAATTATGGTCAGTATTAGTTAACTGATTAACAGAAAAATGTGAAGCATTAAAAGCAAAATCATTTTCAGATAAAACATAAATTGTCTTCTTAGTATTACTAATAGAAACCTCTCTACAGAAATGATGACTTCCATTTTCCTGAGGCTTTATATAATCTTCATGCATTTCAGAAACAGTAGAATTAAATCTGCCTAAATAGCATGATGAATTTTTATCTATATAATTTTCATATGGGCCAAAGCCAAAGTAACTTACATGTTCATATGATTTATTTAATTTTAATTGTACTCCAAAACGTGGCAAGTAAGGTGTTTTCATATTTTTATTAGCCTTAACATCACATTTAATTAAACCATATGGGTAAATGCTCCAAGTTACTGTAAGATCAAGAACCTTTTCTCTATATGGAGGAATCAAGCATAAGGAACTAATTATTTCAACTTTGTTTGAATATGTCTTAATTTCATTATTATATACATGTGTTGTAATTTGATCAAAACCTGCTTCAATCCAATCATTTTTTATTTTTCTATCATTATCTGTAGGTGCTCTCCAAATAATGAAATCCATAGGAGTATCTATAAATACTTCTCCTAATGATTCGATAAAGTCAAAGGAAGCGGTATTTTTATTATATATAAAATTAAAATCTGAATTTGTAATTTTAATTTTGTTAAGTGTTGCTTCTATATAAAACTTTTCACAGTTATCATTAATTTTTGTTAATTTAGTTATAGATGATATGTTTTCAGCATTATTTTTTATAATAAATTGATCATGGCCTAAAATTGTATCTTTTTCATAAAGTGAATTATTATATTTTACACTGTATTCAAATAGTATAGTAACTATTCCCTTTGGTAAATTTGATATATTTAAGTCATACCATTTTTCTTCTTTTGCTTTTAGGCTTTCTAATATTAATTTATTAGATGAAAGTAAACAACCATCTAAATACACTTTATAAGTAATATCTAAGAAGTCATTGATATTTTTAAAATCAAGCATATTTTTTAGTTTGACTTTTTTATTAGTTTGGTCTAATTCTAACGCTCTTACAGGTCTGTTAACATTTTTAAATTCTAATAATCCTGTATGAGGAGTTCTATCAGGATAAACTAAACCATCAACACAGAAGTTTCCATCATGATTTACTTCTCCAAAATCTCCACCATATCCATATGCTTTTTTACCATCTTTATATTCTTTCATAAGTAGAGCATGATCACACCATTCCCAAACATAGGCACCTGCAAATTCATCATGATTTTGAATAAGTTCATCATACTCATTTAATCCACCAGGGCCATTACCCATTGCATGTGCATATTCACATAATATTAATGGCTTGTCTATACCTTTTTCAAAGTAATCTTTAATTTCATCTATGCTTGGATACATTCTACTAATAACATCAAGGTTAGAAAAATCATTTTTTCTTTCTTTATTAGCGTAAAATGCACCTTCATAATGTAATGGACGTGAAGAATCTAATTTTCTAGCATGTTTAGCTCCACTTTCAAAGTTGATTCCAAAGCCTGATTCGTTTCCAAGTGACCACATAAAAATGCAAGATCTATTTTTAAAAGGAACTATAGAAGAGTCAATTCTATCTACAATAGCATTTTCATAAGTTTTATCATCAGCTATCATATTATAATTATCTAAATATCCAGCTCCATATAATTCAACAACTCCATGAGTTTCAATATCAGCTTCATTCATAACATAAAATCCATATTCATCGCATAATTCATAAAAGATTGGAGATTTAGGATAATGAGATGTTCTTATAGAATTAATGTTACATTCTTTCATTAATTTTAAATCACAAAGCAAGTCATCATAAGTAACGGCATATCCTTTAACTGGATCAGAATCATGGTGATTAACACCTTTCAATTTTATAGGAGTATCATTAATCTTTAAAATTGAATTTTCTATTTTGATTTCTCTCATTCCTATTTTTTCTTTTATAACTTCATTTTCTGTTTCTATTAGTAATGTATATAAATTAGGTGACTCAGCATCCCAAAGTTCTACATCAGTAATATCTATTTGTAAGTTATTATCATTTATGTCTCCAGAAGAAATTATAGTATTATCTGGATTTAATAAAGTATATTTAATATGTGGATTACCAATAGTTGAAAGAATTTTAAGATTTAATTTTCCTTTTTTAGATGATACGTTTACACTAGGAGTAATCTTATAATCAACAATTCTTGACTTTGATCTTGTTAGTATATATACATCTCTAAAAATACCTGACATTCTAAATTTGTCTTGGTCTTCAAAATAAGTGCCATCACACCATTTTAAAACTAATACTGTAATAGTATTTTTACCATCAACTAAGAAGTTTGTAATATCAAATTCAGATATGCTATGAGATATTTGACTATAGCCAACAAACATATCATTTATCCAAAAATAAAAACATGAATCTACTCCTTCAAAGTTTATATGATAATCATGTGATTCAGAATTTATTTTAAAATCAAATTCCTTTTTATAAATTGCACATGGATTATCCTTAGGTACAAAAGGTGGATTATAAGGAATAGGATATTTAACATTTGTATATTGGTTATAATCATAGCCATTCATTTGCCAAACAGATGGCACATCAATTGAATCTGAAAGATTAATTTCGCTAATATTATTAAAGTCTTTAATTAATTGTAGGCTATTGAAATAATTAAATTGCCATTTTCCATTAAGTGAAAAAAAGCTAGTTTGCTTATTTCTATCTTTAATATTAATAGCTTCATCAGTATCAATAAATGGAACATAGTAACTTCTTCTTTGCATCATATTTACATGCAGCTTATAAAGATTTTCGTGGTATTCATTTAATAGTGGCATATTTCCCTCCTAATATATTTAATTTAATTATGGTATAATGAATCATAATTATATATAAGTATTTTTTTAAGTATTTTTTCTTGTAATTTAATATTAATATCCAGATTAATCTTTTGAAATAGTTATAAGGTTCTAAAATATGGTATAATGTTTCCATTATAATTTTGTGGTTAATAATAGGGGCCTTATTAAACTTTTATAAATGAGATTGAGAAAAGACTTAATATAAAATCAATTAGTTTTATAGGTTTGGGAGGTATATATGCAAATACTATGGAAAAAATATACTAAAGAAAATTTTGAAATGAATGTAGATGAGTGTGGGATAGAGCAAGGCATTCCAGGCTTTGGCTATAAATATGAAGTGTTAAAAAATGCAGTTATACATTATATAAGTAAGGGAAATGGTACATTTAAATTTAATGATAAGGTATACAACCTAAAACAGGGTGATGTATTTATATTATTGAAAGGAATGAAAGTTGAATATATAGCATCTATAGATGATCCATGGGAATATTATTGGATAGGTTTTAGTGGTTCAAATGCTAATGAATATTTAAATAGGACATCTATAATTGATTCTTATGCTGCTACGTGTAAAGAAGACTCAAAAATTCCATGCATAATATCAAATATGTGTGAAATATCAAAAACTTATAATCCTTCATGCTGTGATGATATATTGTTATTGAAGGAACTTTATTCTTTATTATATGCATTTATAGAGGAGTTTCCAAAGGCTTTTGAGTATAAGGATAAAGAATTACATACATATATTCAAGAAGCAATTGACTTTATTAATTCTAATTATATGAATAGTATAACTGTTAATGATATTGCTGAGCATGTTAACTTAAGCAGAAGTTATTTATATAAAATGTTTATGAAAAACCTTAAAGTTTCTCCACAGAAATATCTTATAAATCTTAGGATGTATAAAGCAACCTTATTATTAAAAAACACTAGGATTCCTATAGGGGAAGTTGCAAGTAAGGTTGGATATAGTGATTCTTTATTATTTTCAAAAACATTTTCAAAGTATTTTTCAATGTCGCCATTGAATTATAGAAATAATCAAACGAGTGATAATAAATAGTTATAAATGATTTGATGATTACTTTAAATTTTAAAGTTAATTTTAAATGTTTACGAGTTGTTTAGAAAATAAAAAATATAAATATAAGAAGGAGTATTTAAATTGAATTGATGAATTCAACCTAAATACTCCTTTTAATATAGTGAGTATAAAAATTTATTTTAATATACTTTTTTAATTCTATTTAGTTACTCAATCTTGTAATTCCATGTTTTAAATCATCAACTATTGCATCATATTCTGCTTCTGATAAATTGTATTTTCTTAATAATAAGAAGCTTGTTATTATAATTATACATGGAACCAAAGTTTGAATTATGTGTATTCCATTTAATGTGAATGTAGATTGAGTAGAATTTGCTTTATAGCCAATATACGCTAGAATGTATCCACATAAAGAACCTCCAATTGCATTTGAAATTTTACTTTTAAAGATATTTAGGGAAAATATCATACCTTCTGATCTTTTTCCTGTTTTCCACTCACCATATTCAACACAGTCAGTAACCATTGAAGTTAAGGTAATATATCCAGCTCCATCAAAAATTCCACATATGAAATTTATAGCTATCATTGCATATAAAGAAGAATATGATAGTAAAAATATTAAAAGTGATCCAGTAGCACCAACTAATAATCCTAAAAGAGCTGTATTTCTTTTTCCAAGTTTTTTTGTTAAATATGGAGATATTAATCCCCCTAATATACTTGCTACTAAAGTAATTGAAGTTACAACAGGAATCATCATTTCTGAATTAAAGTTATATTTAATATAATATATAGATATTGTATTTTTTATTGAGCCACTTAATTCTAGTACTAGCATTGATAATAATACTATTCTTAAAGGTTTATTTGTCTTTAATAATTCTATAAATTGTTTAAAGCCTTGTTTTTCTTTTTTAGTAGAAGTGCTACTAATTTCTTTAGTTCCTAAAGCTGTAATCCAAGTAAGTATGGTTGCAAAACAAACATAAATTATTGCTACTGTTGTCCAGTTTTTAAGAATTGATACAAGTGGAATAGTAAGTGTAGAAATTATAAATCCACCAACATATGCAACTGTTCTTGCAGATGTAACAATCTTAGTTTTTCCTTCAGAGGATCTTGTAAGATTTGCAGATAGTGACCAATATGGTATGTCCATAGCAGTAAAAGATATTCCCCAGAAGATATATGCTACATATATCCAGATAATTTTATTACTATAAGTTAAGTTTGGTGATGAAAAGCACATTATTGTTGCAAGTCCAACAAAAATAGGAACTATAAATAAATAAGGTCTACTTTTACCAAGTTTAGTGTTTGTATTATCAACTATAACCCCCATGATAGGATCTGTTATAGCATCTATAATTCTTGCTACTAAAAATAATGTACCTACAGCAGCTGCACCTACTCCAAAATTATCAGTTAAAAAAATTAGAAGGTAGGAACTAATTAATGAATATATTATATTATTGCCTAAGCTTCCTGAACTATAAGTAAGTAAAGTCTTTATAGAAACATTATCATTTTTATCAATTTTTTTATTATCTATTAGCGTATTCACACTCTCACCTCTATATTTCTTAATAATATCCTTAGATACCTGTTTAATTAAACATTGAATAGAAATCGATTTCTCAGTTTTCATATATATTATTACAAAATTTTTAGTTTAATAATATAGCATTAAGTTTCTAAAATATTGATTTATATTTCCTAATTAAAAAGATTAATTATATATTGACACAACAATACAAGTGTATATACAATTGAAACAAAAGAAATGTTACATAATTGGATATAAATTTAATAAAGGTGGCGGATACAGGAGTGATAATAGTGAGAAATAAAATTGCAGGAGCTATATATGGAATGGCACTAGGGGATTCCATGGGAATGCCTTCAGAACTATGGGGAAGAGAAAAAGTAAGAAAATATTTTGGAAAGATTGAAAGCTTGTTAGATGGACCTAAAGAAAATAGTGTAGCTTGCAATTATAAAAGAGGACAATTTACAGATGATACAGGACAAGCACTTGTTTTAGTAGATTCATTAAATAGTACAAACTTTAAACCTAATTCTAAAGATATTGCAGAAAGACTTTTAAAATGGGCTGAAAAAGAAAAGGCATTTGAAAATAATATTTTAGGACCTACTTCAAAGGTTGCATTAGCTAATTTTAGAGATGGGATAGATTCAAAAGCAGTTACAGATAAGGCTTTATCAAATGGATCAGCTATGAGAATTGCACCAATAGGATGTCTTTTTAATGCTGCTGATAAAGAAAGGATAGCTAACTTTGTTTATGGAGTTTCAGAAGTAACTCACACTAGTGATATATCAATTGCAGGAGCGGCGATGATAGCAGTAGCTGTTAGTTCAGCTATTGAAAATACTGACTTTGAAGCTGTTATAAAAGATGTTTTTGAAATGGAGCCTATTGCTAGAAAGTTAGGTGCAGAAACATTTAGTCCATCATTAACTGAAAGAATAAAATTAGGTATTTATTTAGCTAATAAATATAAGGATGATGAAGATTTATTTTTAGAAAAACTATATGACATAGTTGGAGCTGGTGTAAATATTAGCGAGTCTGTTCCATCTGCAATTTCTATAGCTTATTATGCACAAGACCCTAATAAATGTGCGGTGCTTTGTGCAAATTTAGCTGGAGATACTGATACTATTGGAGCAATGGCAACTGCAATTTGTGGAGCTTTTAAGGGAATAAATTCTATAAAGAAAGAGTATATTGAAGTCTTAAACGAAGCAAATGATGTTGATTTTGATAGATATATTTCTATCTTAATGGAAGGAAGGAGTTGCATTAAGTGAAAACTTTAGTACTTGGAGCTGCCATAGTAGATATTATTATGAAAATACCTAAGCTACCTAAAAGTGGTGAGGATGTTTTATGTACTGAAAGAAAATTAACTGTAGGTGGATGTGCTTATAATGTTGCAAATATATTGAGAGGCTTTAATGTGGATCATGATTTATTTGTGCCAATAGGCTCTGGAATGTATGCAGATATAATAAGAAAAAGATTAAGTGAAGATGGATATGATGTTTTAATAAGTGATTCAGAAATGGACAATGGATATTGTTTATGTTTAGTAGAAGATGATGGTGAAAGAACATTTATTACTGTTAAGGGCATTGAAGGGCTTCATAAAAAAGAATGGTTTAATAGCTTAAATATGAGTGAATATGAAAATATATATATAGCTGGGTATCAGCTTTGTGAAGATAAGGATGACATAATAGCAAATTGGTTAATAGAGCAAAAGAGTAAGAATATATTTTTTGCACCAGGTCCAGTTATTAATGATATAGATAAAAATACAATGAAAAAGATATTTTCAACTAATCCAATATTACATCTTAATGAAAAGGAAGCTTTGGATTTTACTAAAAAGGATAATGTGGATGATAGCATTTTATCTTTATATGAATTAACTAAAAATATTGTATTTATAACAGTTGGTGAACGAGGTACAGTATTTTATGATGGACAAGAAATTGTGAATATAGAGGGTGAAAGTGTGAATGTTGTAGATACAATAGGGGCTGGTGATAGTCATATTGGTGCAATTATTTCAGCATATTCTTTAGGGGTGTATAAGGAGGTTTATTTAGTGGATTCAAGTAATCTTAATTCCAAGGATTCAAGGGATATTTTTTTAGATGGCTCACAGATAGATTGTTTAGAAAATAATATTGGATATGATTTTGTGTCTGTATGTAAATTAGCAAATAAGGTAGCAGCAGAAGTAGTGCAAATACAAGGGGCAAAGCTTAGTAAAGAATGTTTTGATAAATTTAAAGTATAAAGAGGGGGACTATTATTATGGATAAAATTAAAAATTATTTCACAGATTGGACGATGTTTGAAAAGTTATGGCTAATAACAGTATGTACAATTATGACGGTTATTTGGTACTTAAATGGAGATACACCATTTTTATTAGCATTAACTTTAACTGGTAGTCTTAATTTAGTTTTAGGTGCAAAAGGAAAGATAGCAGGATTATATTTTGCAATTATTAATTGTTTATTATATTCATATCAATGTATGGGAGTAAAGCTTTATGGAGAAGTAATGTATAATATGTTATTTAGTATTCCTGTTAGTGCCATAGCTATATATTTATGGAATAAAAATAAAGATGATGATGGGACAATACGTTTTAAGGTTATGTCTGGTAAGTTAATAGTATTATCTTTTGCTGGTACATTAGTCTGTGTATTCTTATATGCTAGGGTATTAAATCTATTAGGTGGAAATTTAGCATTTATGGATTCTTTAACAACTGTGGTTTCTGTTGTAGCTAGTATTCTTTATTTAATGAGATTTTCTGAGCAATGGTTAATGTGGGTTGGGGTAAATGCTTTATCAATAGTAATGTGGATAATGGTATATGCATCTGGTGATAAGAGTGCACTTATTATAATAGTTATGAAGCTTACTAATTTATTGAATTCTTTATATGGTTATTATAATTGGAAGAAAATCGCGGGACAAACTAATTTAAAAGTAAAAAACTTTACAGAGGCAAGCTAATGCTTGTTTCTTTTTTTTATTTTGAAGAATATTTTTGTAATGTTAAAATTATGTAAAAATTGTAAAAAAGCTTGAAATGAGCAATATAGTAGTATAATTGTAAATAGTATTCAAAAAAACAATGGATTATCAAAGGTGATAAATATGAGGATGAGTATAAAAGAGATAGAGAAAAATGCACTAAAGATAAAATCAAATAAAGTCAGAGAGTTTATTTTTATAATGGCAGTTACAATAGTTTTATTTTATTTACTTAAGGTGTTTAACCGTAATAATAGTGTTGGATATGTATATTCTGTAGCTACGTTTATTAAGGTGATTAATACATTAATGGCCATTATATCAATAGTAATTTGTTTAATATTATATAAGAAAACAAATGATCAAATTATGTTTACTTTATTATTAGTATATGTGTCATTAAGCTTAACTGTAATATTAGGACAATTTGACTATACAACATTCTTTAATTATAAATTTGTAATAAGTAATTATATTAAGTATGACAATATCGCTATTAAGAGTAGTGATACTTTTTAGTGCTATTACTCCTAATTCGAGGTTATGTAAGTTTATAAATAAATATAAAAAATTATCATTTATGTTCATTATTATTTATTCGATAGTTTTTTGGAGAATAGAAAAATATTTTTTATAGGTCCTTTTTTTACTAATAAAAAGACACTAATATTTTAGAGGGCACTGAAAAACTTAATGTTTTTCAAGTGCGGTTATCCACAAAGTAAAAAATAGTTAATGAAGCTGAAGCTT
>NZ_JAASHD010000044.1:0-26092 GCF_019734375.1 Clostridium sp. K04 | reverse complement strand
TCTTGGATACAAGACACCGTTAGAAGCATTTAACGAAGAACAAGCTAAGTGTTGCACTTAGCTTGACAATTCGTCATTTAAAAAAAAGTGTAATGACGATAAAGCTGTGTATGATTCCTTTTGCATGAGGACATATAAATGATTTTATGCAGTACAGAAACACTTAGTTTATATAGTAAATTTTATAGGGGTTTATAAGAAGATAATTTTTAGGTATGCATTATAAAAGGATTAGGGGGGAAAGGTATGGATAGTATAATTATGAATTATATTGAAGAAAAATTAACTGATAATTTGAAGAAAGATTTTGTAGTTGCAGCAATACACTTTATAGTTGATGAAGAATTATGTAGTGAAGAAGATATTAAAAAAATAGAAAATAGAAAAAAAGATAAAAGAGATGAAAAAGTCGATGATTGCTTAAAGCTTTCAGCTATTTATGGATATATTGTTTATAGAGCAGTTACATCAGGAAAGTTAGATGAAGAAACTGATATGAAGTGTTGTAAGATATTAATGGAATTAAGTAGAACGGTAAGTAATTATATAACTGCAGAAATAGAAGGAAAAGAATTAGTGGATTATTTTAAAGAATTTACTTCAAAATTAAGAATAAGTAATGAGTGTAATAAATTTGTTCTAAATAAAATTAATAATATGGAAGAATGTGATATTCAGTGGGAAGCAACTCATGAGAAGTAATAATTTAAAAGAATGTAATATTAATTTAGAAGCTAGTTATGAACTTTAAAGATTAAGATATAAAAAAAGCCCGAAAATATCAAGAAATAAGATTTTTTGGGCTTTATATTATATTTAAAATTAATTATTTACCTTCAAAAGATGATTCATCAAATTTAATAAAAAAGCCTTGTGGATGAGCGCATACAGGACATTTAGCAGGAGCTACTTGACCTTCATAAATAAATCCGCAATTTGTACACATCCAAGCTGATGTTGCAGTATCTTTAAATAATGATCCGTTTTCAAGTCTATCTGCATATTTCTTAAATCTTTTACTGTGAACATTTTCTACAGAAGCAACATTACTAAATAATATTGCTATATCAGGGAAACCTTCATCTTTAGCTATTCTAGAAAATTCAGGATAAACATTTACCCCTTCGTTATTTTCATCACGTTCTGCTAATCTTAATAATTTTAAAGTACTAGTTTCAACTTCAACAGGATAAGAAGCAGTAATTTCTATTTCTTGTCCGGAGAATTCTTTTAATTTATCCATAAATTGTTTGGCATGAGCAATTTCTTGATTAGCAGTATAAAGGAATAAATCTTGTAAGATAGAATAGCCTTCCTTTTTAGCAGCAGAAGCAGCAAATGTATATCTATTTCTTGCTTGGCTTTCACCAGCAAAAGCTTTAAGTAAATTTTCTTTTGTCTTACTTGAATTAAAATCAGTCATTATAAATTACCATCCTTTCATCTCGTTTATTTTATATTCTATGCAATTTACCAAATTTTATTCAATAGGGCAATATTCTTTAAAAACTCAAAAAAATTTCAGAAAATAACCTAATTAATTTACCTCAAATTTCCAATAGTGTATTGAAAGCTATTATGGAAGAGTGATAAAATATGTAGATAGAGATAGGGGTTGATAAAATATGAATTGTTCAAAACATCATGATAGAGAAGCAAAAGGAATGTGTGTCAGATGTAATAGGCTTATTTGTGAAGAGTGTGCAGTAAAAATTAATAATAAATATTATTGCAAAGAGTGTGTTTCTGAAATGTATTCAACAGATAATGAAAATGATAATACTTATAATAATAATTCAAATAATATGAATTATACTAATGATAGTAATTTAGGTAATAATATAAATGAAATAAATAACCCAAATAATAATCAAGAACAATTAGATTTAGGGAAAGTCAATTCATATACAAATGTGAATGTAAGCGATAGTTTATATAGGAATTCAAATAATAATTCACAAGAAAATTTATATTCAAATTATCAAACTAATCAATATGGAAATACAGGTGTTAAAATAGATAGAAAGTATAAAGAAGCAAGTTATGTTTTATCAATAATAGCAATTGCACTTTTGATTCCTAAGGTGGTTTTGGCTATTGGTGGTTTTGCAGATTGCTTTGAAAATATGTATCTTTCAATAAGGTATGATGAAGGGGTTAGAGCATTATTTTTCTTTATAAATTCTTTATTAACATTAATTGAACCATTAATAATTATTGCATTAGCAGCATTATCATTTAAGAACTTTATGAAATTGAAAAAGGTTGTTAGGATTATAGCCCCAATAGCTGTAGTTGCGATATTTACATTATTAATATTTATTACTGGAAATATTGCATTAAGATTTATATACATTAGTCCATTTATAAGCATGTTATCTTACATTATTCCTGTTGCTTTAATTGTAATAGCAAATTGTTTAGATAAGGAATAAGTTTAATTAAATACAAGATTATTAAGCAAGTTGATGTTAAGATTAAAATCAATCTTTTGAATAGAGTTTTAATCTTAACATTTTTATTTGTAAAAGGTTTTATTAGTATACTTAATAATGTAAAATAGGATTAATGAAATAAATTAAGGAGATAAATTCAATATAGGAGGTAAGGATATTGAGTAAGATAAAGGTTTTAAGCGTATTTGGAACGAGGCCTGAAGCAATAAAAATGTGTCCATTAGTTAAAACGTTAGAAAAGGATGAAAGAATAGAATCAATAGTATGTGCAACAGGTCAGCATAGAGAAATGTTAGATGCAGTTTTAGAAATATTTAATGTAAAGCCACAATACGACTTAAATGTAATGTCACATGGACAAACAATTGTAGATGTTTCAAATAAGGTTTTAACTGGAGTAGATAAGGTAATTAAAGAATGTAATCCAGATATAGTATTAGTTCATGGAGATACTTCAACTACATTAAATGGAGCATTAGCAGCTTTTTATAATCAAAAACCAATTGGGCATGTAGAAGCAGGGCTTAGAACTGGAGATATATATTCACCATTTCCAGAAGAAGCAAATAGGAAGCTTACTGGAGCAATTGCAACATTACATTTCGCTGCAACAAAGAGTAATAAGGAAAATTTAGAAAGAGAAAATATACATAATAATATATATATAACAGGTAACACTGTAATTGATGCACTTTTAAGTGTAGTAGATGAAAATCATAAGTTTGAAGATGAAAGTTTAAATAAGATAGATTTTGAAAATAAGAAATTAATTTTATTAACTGCGCATAGAAGAGAAAATTGGGGAGAACCAATGAAGGGAATCTTTGCAGCGGTTAGAGAAATGGTTGCTAGAAATGAAGATGTTAATGTTATATTCCCTATGCATAAAAATCCACTAATAAGGGAACTTGCAACTGAAGGGTTCAGAGGAATTGAAGATAAAGTACATTTAATTGAACCTTTAGAGTATGTTGATTTTGCTAATTTAATGGCTAAATGTTATCTTATAATGACTGATTCAGGAGGAATTCAAGAGGAAGCTCCTGCACTGGGTAAACCAGTTATGGTTTTAAGAACTGAAACTGAAAGACCAGAAGCTATTGAGGCTGGCACAGTTAAATTAGCTGGTATAAATAAGGATGATATTTTTAATATAGCAAATGAACTTATTAATGATAAAGAAGCTTATGAAAAAATGGCACATGCAGCTAATCCATATGGAGATGGAAAAGCTTGTGAAAGAATAGTAAATAATATAATTGAATATTTTAAGTAACAAAATCCTCCTAAGGGTAATACTGAAGTATTACTTATTTAGGAGGATTTTTATATGCAATTATTAAGAAAAACAGTAGAATATTACGATAGAAATACAAAAATAAGAAAAGAATAAAAAATATGTAATATAATAACAATAGAGTAGTAATAAATTTATAGTAATTAATTTTAATAATTAAGTATTATAATTGATTACTATAAATTATAAGAATTAAATATAAAATTAAATTTTAATAGATTCGATGAGATATATTCTGTAGTTGGGCATCTTAGGATATATGGAGTAAGTGATGCAACCGGCTATATTTTAAAAGATTATTTTATAATTTTTTATTATTTAGCCTTTTTTTTGTATAAAGGAGTGAGAATATTGAAGGGAAAGCATAGGTTAAGATCTAAAAGTGATGGTAAACATGAAAAATTTAAAAGTAAAAAAAGAAATAGATTGCTATCTATATTTATTATATTAATTATAATTACGTTTTTTATTCCTACTGCAGCTATTAATGCTCAAAAATTTTCAACTATGAACAGTGTGGAAAGTAACGAAGAGATAAATGTAAAATCAAAAGGTCAGGAAGAAAGTATAAGTATTCCTGTAACTATAAGAGATTATAAAGCAGATGGTTTTTTCTTTGAACCAGAAGGGGTATTTTCTTGGGTAGAAGAAGAAGGAAAACGAGCAATATGGATTAGAAAGAACTTCTTTTCAGATCAATATTCGGGAAGTACGAGTGATTTATCAGAGGAAGGTAAACCAATCTTCGATAATGAATGGGTTATAGGAAATATTGCAAATGAATTAATGAGACAAAAATCCGAAAAGTGGGGAAATGGAGATTTGGATCCAAGTGGATATCATAAGAATTCAGAAAAAATAGCATCTAATAACAATTATTATAATGGTGAAAGAAAGCTTACAGCAGATATATTTGATATAGCATTTAATAAAATTAATAGTCTTGGAGATTATAGTGATGCAAAAAGTTGGTATGAAAGAACAAAAAATCGTACTTACCAAGAAATTGAAGATAGTAATGAAATTAATACTGCATATAGGTATGTTTATTATTATTTAAATAATTTATTTAATGATTTACATTATATCACTTCTGATAATAATCCATACTCTCATTTTGGTGATAATAAAACTATAAATAATAAAAAAATAACTTTAAATTTAAGTGATAATGGAAGTTATGTTTATGATAGTTCTATAAGTGGAGAAGAGGGTCCAACTAAAAAGGGATATTTCCCTATAAATGGTGAGGGTTTTGGTAATGAAATGAATTATTATTTGAATGAAAATGAAAGTGAAAATAATGTTCATTATATAGGAAATCTTAATTATCATTTCACAATGGAAGGAAAAACTAAGTTTATTTTAGGGGATGAAGTTCCAACATTTGAATTTAATGGGCAAACAAGGCGAGGATGGTTTTTTAGCTTTTCTGGAGATGATGATGTTTGGATATATTTAAATGGGAAAAAGGTTATTGATTTATCAGGAATTCATGGAGCAGAAGACTCATACTTTATGATAACTCCTGATACAAGTGATAGCAATAAGTTAATAGTTACAACTGCAGCAGGATATGAAAATGGAGAAAATCCAAGTGTTTATGATATAAGTCGTAATGGAGTTAATGAGTTTAGTTTCTTTTATATGGAAAGGCATACAGGCGAATCAAATTTAAAAATAGAAACTAATATTAAGTTTAAAAATATAGATTTTATTAAAACTCCATATGTAATAGAAAATGATGAAGAAAAGGAATTGACATCTAATAGTGTTGTTAATGAAGGTGATAGTATATTTTATAAATTTAATATAAAAAATATTACAAATAATGATATTGAAGACATTGTATTAGTTGATGAAAAGCTTAATTTAAAAATAGATAAAAAAGGGATATATGATTTAAATGGAAATAAATATGAAGATGCGGATATACAAGTTATAAAGAACGGTATTGTTACTGATTTGAGTGGATTATCTGAATTAAAAATAGGAGAAAGTTTAGAAATAAAAAGTAATAATATTTTTACTACTATTGATATAAGTGATGATGAAAAAAATATAGCTCAAATACAAAATACAGCTAAAATTCAATGGGAAATTAGTGAGATAGATTTAAGAGAAGAAGCAGAAGCTAGCTGTGATGTTGTAGTACAGGTTAGGAAAATAAACTATGATTTTAATGTGTCTAAGGAAGTATATAAGATAAATGATAATTTTGTTGATAATAGTAAACCTTTAGCTTTAGTTCCTGAAGATAAAGTTCAATTTAAAATAGTTGTAAAAAACAATTCTAAAATAGAAGGAACTGATACAAGTGCTAGTATAACGCATTTAAGCATTTATGATAAATTATATACTTTGGATAGTGGAAATAGTGAAATGAATATTAAAGATAATTGGAATTTTACTTATATAGATAGTGAAGGAAATAGTGGAACTTTAAATCAGGACGATTTCGGTATTGCAGCAGGCGGATATATAGATATATATGCTCAATGGCAAGTTTCAGTTAATGATGCTAATGCAATTCTCAATAATATTAATAATGAAGCAATTAATAAGGTAACAATATTACATCCTAAGTTAGGAGATAGGAGTGCAGAGGTAGCAATAAATATTAGGCCAGCTAGTTTAATTATTGAAAAGAATGTAGTTAATATTGAAAATGACAATAAGAAGTTTACGATTACTACAACTGGTTATGATAATTCTAAGTATGTTATAGAGGCTATAGAAGGTATTGAATATAAATTAGATAATTTAAAATATCAAGAGTATGAAATTACAGAAATAGTACCTATGAATTATGTTTTAAATAGTATTACTATAGAAAATAAAGTTTTAAATGATGGAAAAATAAACTTAGATGGTACAAACAATAATTTAAAGATAATTTTACAAAATGAAAAAGTAAATGAAAACTATTTTTATGATGAATCTAATATTGAGAATAAATTTAATTTTGCTCCCAAATTAAATTAAAATATGAGGAGAATCTAATGAGTAATAGAAATAAATTATTAATTTTACTTTTCCTTTTAGTGATAATAGTGATGTTAAGAGGGACAATGGCTGTATTCACATCGAAGGATATAGTGGTAAATGAATTTGATACAGGAAGTATAAATATAGAAATAGATGAAGGAAGCTTTGAAAACATATTTGATTGGAAAGGAAATTTAACTACAAAAAGCGTTTCTATAAAAAATAATGGGAAAAGTGATTGTTTAGTTAGAGTTGCAGTTATTCCAAGATGGAGTAATATGGATGGAAGTAATTTTATTGGAGACACAAGTATGATTCAATTAAATTTTTCTAATTATCTTGTAAGTACCTTAGTAGAATCAAAGGGATTAGATAATTATTGGATTTATGGTGATGATGGCTATTTCTATTATATGAATAAGCTTTCCTCAGGAGAAAGTACTAGTGAATTGCTAAGTTCCGTAAAGATTAAAGATGGTTTTAAATTACCGGATGAATATAAAGATAAAATCTTGATAGTTGATATAAAAACAGAAGCTGTGCAGGCAACTTGCTATGATGCTGATAGAGATGGGATTTTAGAGTACCAGTTTAAAAGTAGTTGGATTAATTTAAGTGAAAAGATATATGAAATACTTAAAGGAATTGTTGATAACAAAAAGTTAAAGAGGTGAGAGAGGTAGTGAAGAGGTTAATAAATATATTAGGAAATATTTTATTTTATGCAATATTGCTAAGCTTTATAGTAGTTATAGCAAATATATTTAGTTCTAAAAAGATAGGACAACTTCCAAGTTTATTAGGATATAAATTTCTTAATGTATTAACAGGGAGTATGAGCCCCACCTTTGATGAAGGTAGCTTAATAATTATTAAGGAAACAGAGGAAGAAGAGATTAAAGTAGGGGATATCATAACTTATAATTTTGATGGAAGTAATAGTATTACTACTCATAGAGTTGTTGAAGTTATGGATACGGATGAGGGTAAGGTATTTGTAACTAGAGGTGATGCTAATAATGTAAATGATCCTAGTGAAGTAAAGTATAGAAATGTTGAGGGTGTTGTTAAAAAATCTATACCGAGAATTGGAGAATACCTCCAATTTATAGGTGAAAATTTAATAGTGGTTTTAGGAGCATTACTGTCTACAATCATTATTGTTTTGGTAATTAATAAATTTATATTTGTAAAAAAGAAAACTATCAGTAGCAATAAATTAGAAAGAAAATTGAATACAAAACTTTAAAGTGCTGATAGTTTATTTTAAATATTATACATAAAATGAACAATTAAGAGGAGGGGATTAGAATGAATAAGAAAAAAATTATAACATTATTAGTAGCGGGAATATTAACAGTGGGAATTGTTGGAGGTACTTTTGCATGGTTCACATCAAATGATAGTGTAACAAATAAATTTAGCACAGCATCAACTAAAGAACCAACTAATCCAGATGCAGGAATAGAAATAGAAGAAGAGTTTAAAGATGAAGATGGAGACGGTAAATATGATGATGATGTATTTCCAGGAATGACAATGGATAAAGAGGTTACTGTTAATAGTACAGCTAATTATGAACAATTTTTAAGAGTTAAAATAACTAAAGTATGGAAAGTTGGAGATAAGGAAGTTAAATATTACAAAGAAAAAGATGATGGAAGGATAGAATATTATAGTGAGAGTGAGTATGAAGATGGTGCAAAGGAGTTGGATTATGGGAAAATTAAATTAAATCTAAATAATGTTAGTGATTCAAAGGGGAATACCTGGACAGATATAAAATCAGATGGATATTATTACTACAATCAAATATTAGAGCCTGAAGCAACAACAGAAGCTTTATTAAAAAGTGTAACATTTGTTCAAGGAGAGAATGATAACTACTATAAGGGATTAAATTTTGAAGTAATAGTTCAAGCAGAAGGAATTCAAACAACAGGTGTAACTAATGAAACAGAATCGTGGGAATGTTTACCGCAGTATGTTTATCAATAATAATGTATATAAAATAAGGGGTGATTAAATATTCAAAAGTTAATAATAATATTAATAACTACTATTTCACTCTTATTAATAATTAATCCAAATATATATGCAGATTCACTTAAAAAAAGTGCATATATACAATTAATAGGAGATGCTAATGGAATAGTATTTCTAGAAGATTCAGAACACTTCTTAGTAGAAGAAAATATGATGCCAGGAGATTCTATTCAAGGGGAAATAAAATTAGTTAATAAATATGATCACCCTTATGAAATATATCTTAGAGCAGAGAGAATAACACCAGAAGAAGAGTTTGATTTATTAAAAAAACTTACTATTAAAATAAACCACCAAGATAAAGAAATATATAATGGAAGAACAGAAGCAACAAATGGTCTTGAAGAGAATATTAAAATATGTACATTAAATCCAGGGGAAACTAAAAATATAGAGGCTGTTGTTACTTTAGATGGTTCAACTGTAGGAAATGAGTATAAAAATAAAACAGTAGAAGTAAGATGGGTATTTACAGCAATTAATATACAAGAAAATATTAAATTAGAAGATATAAATAATAATGAAATTAAGGAAGAAATAACAGTAGAAAAACACCTACCACAAACAGGATATAATAATGTATATATTCAAATTATAATATCGTTAATTTTTATAATAATAGGTCTGAAAAATATTAATAAAAGAAATATAACTAAACATTAGTATTTAGAGATAATAAGGAAAAATTAAATTTAAAAATAGCTAGAAATAGATTTATATCTACTAGCTATTTTTAAATTTAGCAAAAAAATATATAATTAATAAATTAATTTATAAAAAATTACTATTATTTTTGTGATATGTTATACTTGAACATAAAAAGAAAATAATGTAAAGTTAAATGTACAAGAAAAAATTTACTTTTAGAATTAGAACTAGGGGATAAGAGTGTGTTTAATTTAGGTAAGGAAGAAGTAGTGAAAAAGAATAATCAAATAATAGTATTACTTATATTAGCTTCATTATTAGTTATTGGCTTTTTTGTTTACTTATTTATAGATTATGAAGTTGGATATGAATATATAGTGGGGCAAGGTTTTATAGCACCTACACATGATATTGTTACTTGTATATTTTTAAACATAATGGCCTATTTAGGGTGCTTAATTTATTACATAGGAAATGAAAAAGATGAGTATTTTATTATTTCATTGATATATTTAAATTTATTAATAGGTATAATATATGAAAGAATATTTGGAATTGAAAATTGGGGAATAATTAATACAATTTTAAGAGCGCTAATATTAATATCAATTTTATATATAAATCGTATAAAAAGCCTTATTGCAAGTGGTAAAAAAATAATAGTATCAAATTTAGTTATAGGATTTACCATTATTAATATTTCTATAGAAAGATATCTAATAAATAGATATAGAGCTATGGGATATATGAATTTAATAATAATTACAATTATTCTATCAGTTATTATTAGTTTCATAGCAATTATAATTTTAGCTAGAAATGCTATTAAGAACTTAGATGTAGTATATTCTTATGTGCTTACAAGCATTTCATTATTAGTTAGTAGAAAGTTTATTATTATATATGAAATATTTAATTTTCAAACAGAAAATGATTTTGGAATACTTAAGCTATACATGGGTTTAACTAAGTTTTCATTTTTATTTATAGTATGTGGAGTTTTTATGCAAGTTCTTTTGAAAACAAAAGAAAATGTACAATTAAGCTTTGAGTTGAAAATATTTTATAAATTAGCAGAGTTTAATTATAGTGAACAAATAGCACTATTTGATAGCAATGGAGAGTTATGTTATGCAAATAAAAAGTTTAGGGAATCAATAAGTAAATCACAGGATGAACTAAAGCAGTATGAGGATATAAGAAGAAGTTTACATGAAGGTGGATATAGTACCTTAGGATTGATTAATCTTTTAAATGAAAACACTGATATAAAGAAGGTTTTAGAAGTAGAAAATATTGATAGAGTTTTTGAAGTTTATGGTCAAAAAATATATACACCTAATAATAAGATTTATTATGCTTTTAAATTTAATGATATAACTGAAGAGTATCGTAAAAATCAAGAAATTAAAAATAATGAAAAAATATTATCGGATATAATAGATGATATACAAGAGATGATAATAGCTCTTGATAAGGATGGAAATATTATATTTTTAAATCTAACAGCTAAAAAGTACATTGGAGATATTGATTTTAAACAAAAGAAAATAAATTATGCTAGTTTAGTAAGTAATCCTGATCAAAGAGAAAATTTTGAAGCAAAAATAAATGAAAAAATAAGATATTCTATAAGTATAGATGAAGGAAAAACTATAGAAATTGAATCTATAACTTTAAAGATAAAGGATAAAGAAATATCTAAAGTGGACAAGATAATTTTAGCAAGAAATCCGGGTGAAAGTAATAAATATAATAACCTACTTTTAGAATATGATAAATTTAAAGAACATGAAAGAATAAAAAATAATTTCATTATAAATTTATATCATGAATTTATAACACCTATAAATGTTATTTTTTCAGTAATTCAATTATTAGAGAATGTAGATATTTCTGATAAAGATCAATTAGTAAGCATATATAGTAAATATAAAAAGCCTGTAAAGGTAAATTGTTTGAGGATATATAGGACTATTAATAATATAATTGACACATTAAGACTAGATTATGAAAATATTGAGATGAATTTTAAAAATATAAATATAGTTGAATTAGTAGAAGAAATTGTAACCTATATTGCAAAGTATTCAAATAATATTAATATAATATTTGATACAGAATTTGAGGAAAAGATAGTAAGTTGCGATCCAAGTAAAATAGTTAAAGTAATTACTAATATATTAGCTAATGCTATTAAATTTAGCTCCAATAATAGTGAAATACATATTAATATTAAATGTGAAGATTCTATGATAATTATTGAATGTATTGATAATGGAATAGGTATAAGTGAAGAGATGATTGAAAATATATTTGAACCATTTTTACAAGTTGATAATTCCTTGAGAAGAAAAAATGAAGGTAGTGGAATGGGATTAAGTATTGCTAAAAAGCTAATAGAGCTACATAATGGAAGTATTTCTGTTGAAAGTAAATTAGGGATAGGGAGTACCTTTAGAATAATTTTACCGGATAATTGTTTAGAAAGTTCACATGATAATATTAGTAAAATTTACGAAGTGAACAGTAAAGAAATAGATGCAGAATTATCCGATATATATAATTTGTATTAATTTAAACACCATCTTAAAATGTTAATAATTTTAAGATGGTGTTTCTTTATTATAAGTTGTGAAAAGTAATAAGAAAAAGTAGGAGAAAAATAAACAAATAGTAAATGAATAATTAACAAATTGCTAATTATATAAAAGTTATATTTTTAAATTTATAAAAAATAAAAATTGAATTATAAATTTAATTTAATTCAAAAAACAATTACAAAAATGAACGTAAAGAGTTTAAAAAACGAAAAAAATAGAGTAAAATATAAAAAGATAAGTACTAAGTAAGGCAATTATCTATATTTGGCGAAAAAAGGAGAGGTGTAAATGAAAAAGATAGTATCGTGTACTATTGCAACTGCTTTAGCTACTACAAATTTAACTACTGTATCTGCAGATACTATAAAATCTGTAACAAAAATAGATGATTCTATTAATGCTAATATTAATGAAGAAGCTAATAGCTCAGTAGATGTTACCATAGAAGATATAGAGAAAATTGAAGGTTCATCTGAGGAAGGAATGGTAACAGAAAATAATAATGATTCGACAGATTTAGGAGATGAAGTTGTAGAAACAGAAGGTACTGAAAAGGAAACAACTTCTAATAATGAAGCTGATGAAATGATGAATGAAGGTATATTAAATTCAGAACAATCTTCAGAATTAAATTCAGAGGCTAGCGAAGTAGATAGCAAAGAGAGTGAGCAACAAGAACTTTCAAAATCTAATGATTCTACATATTTACAATCAGCTAAAAGATATGGGAAATTAGAATTTGATATGAATTTTGCAATGCCAATATCAAATACAGATTCTATGAAGCTTAAAATAAGTAAAGAGAATCAAGAGATTGGAGTAATAACTGATTTATCTGTTGAAGAAGGAACTTTCAGCAATGGTGCAACTTATAAAATTGAAACGTTAAATTCAAAGAAGTTACCGTTAGAAAGTGGAGATAATGATATTTACTTCTTACATATAACAATAGAAAAATTAGAACTTGGAACATATAGTGCAGAAATTACTGCTGAAAGTTATGTAGATACTACGGTTGAAAATATAGAAATAATGGATTTCTCAAAGAGAGTTATTTTAGGAAATAGTAGTAATGAAGCTTTAAAATATAATGGAGTATTTTTAGCTGGTGATGTAAATGGTGATGGAAAAATCGATATGGGTGACTATGAACTTATATTTGAAAATATCGGATCATCATATAACTCAAAATATGATGTAAATAAAGACGGAAAAATTGACATTGCTGATTTAACTTATGTTAATGAAAATATTGGATTAAGCCAAGGTCAAGTAGTAATTGAAAATACTGATGCAATCCTTGATGTTAATAATGTTAACGTAGATGAAAGTAAATTTAAGTTAGAATTTGGAGATAACTTAAAAGATATATTCTTAGATAATGAGAAATCAATAGGAATTGCGAAAAATGATGGACAGGCTCCTAGTAAAGAATCACCATTAGTTATTGATATTGATTTATCAAGTGCTATGAGGAAAAATGGATTAGCTAGAACTGGAAATGGCAATGAAGCTGTAGAAATGGAGAAAATAGTATTAAAGGCTCCTGAAAACTCTATTAATGCAAATGCGGGAATGCCAGAGGCAGGAAGTATAACTTATACTGATGAAAATGGTGTTCAACAAACAATTGAATTTAATAGCAATTCAAGTGATGTTTCAACAGCATCAGTATATTCAAGAAGCGTGGATGGGGATATAGTTATTGATTTAGGAACTCAAGTTGCTGTTAAACAGATTTCTATAAATGTAACAGCAAATAGAGGAAATAAAAATATTTCTGAAATAGCAAAAATTGAGTTTTTAAATAATGTATATAAGGAAGTTCCAGCTCCAAATATGAACATTCCTACAATAAAAACTTTAGAAACATCAACAAAATTACATGATGAAAGAATAACAATATCATGGGAAGCGCAACCAAATGTAACATCATATGAAGTAATGTATCAAAAACTTGATGCTAATGGAAAAGTTGTTAGTACAAAGAAGCTTCAAACAAACGAAACAAATATAAATATATTAGATAAGGATATTAAGCCTTACGACTTATATAGAGTAAGTATTCAATCATTAAATGGTGAATGGAGCAGTGGTTACTTAAGTGAAGATGATGTACCATCAGCTTTTGATGGAAAGGCAGATAACGTAGATGCTGACTTTAATCCAATTGATAGTTACTACAATGGTGATAAGGGAAGTGTATCAGAAATACAAGTTGTTCCATTAAATTCACCAGAGCCACCAAGAAACTTAACAACAGAGCAAGGATATAAGTCATTTACAGTAAGCTGGGAAGAGCATTCTGAAGCAAGAGACTTTGATATTTACTATAGAAAAATTGGTGATGAAAATAAAAATTGGATAAAAGCAAATGATAATAATAAAGAAGTTGCTGAAGGTAGCCAAGATATTACTAATCCAGATAAGAGTAAATTAGTAAGAAGTCATAGCTATACAGTTAATGGGCTTGAAGATAATGTTTCTTATGAAGTAAGACTTACAGCAACTAACCATTTAGGTACAAGTGAAATGTCTAAGACATATATAGCAAGTACAACATCAGTTAATCCACCAGTAATGCAAGAGTACAAGCTTATAAATAGACCAACAGATGAAAATGAAATTGGTACTACACATATCATTGATGTACGTAATAAGCTAGATGCTGATGGATGGGCAACTCAAGATGATTACTTACATTATGACTCTGAATATGCATTAGTTGATGGAGACTTTACTACTGAATGGAAGGTTGATAACTGGGATACAGGAGCTAGTTATGGAGCTGATAGAGGTTCAGAGATTACATTTGATGATACTTATACAATAGGCTCAATAGGAATTGGACAAACTTTAGAAAAAGGAAATTATATGGGCTTATATAAAGTTAAGGTTACTTATTGGGATGAAAATGGTGATAAACAAGTAGTTTATACAGAATCAATAACTGAAAAGTCTTCTAATGGACATAATTATTATATTGTAAAATTACAAGAACCAATAACTACAAATAAAATAAAGGTAGATACATCTGGATATGGTGGAAGTATACAAAGAATATCAGAGCTTAAATTCTATGAGTATGATAGCTTAGCAGATGATATAAAAGATTTATATGAAGATGATTTAAGATTAGTTCTTAAAGATACAGTAACTCAAGATATGTTAGATGAGTTAGCAGAGAGATTAAATACTCCAGATCCTATTTGTGGTGAATATCATCCAGAAAAGTCTGTTTTAGAAAAGGAATTAGATATTGCACAAAAGTTATTTAATGATAAGGAAGTTTCAGAAAAAATAACAACTCTTGATGCTAGTATCAGAACTGATAATGAAGGACCATCTTTAGGAATGGAAAATAGTTATCAATCATTAGGAAGTGTTGCAAGACCTTCAGTTGATGATGATGGAACAGCTAAGCAAATAGCTGTATATATGGGTTCATCTGATCCTAATACAAAGGTTGATATAGTATTCTTACAAAATTATGGACAACCAGGAGAATATATAAGTAAGGTTTATACAATATCACCTGGTAGAACTGAAATAACTATTCCAACAATTATTTCTGCCGATGTAGAAAAGGGTGGTCAAGTTATGGCTAGAGTTACTCAAGGTTCTACAACTGCAAATGTACAAATACGTTTAAGTGGAGTTACAGAAATTCCTCATTTAAATGTTAATAATTTAATAAATGATGATTCTAAGGAAAGTGAAGTTAAAGATAAGATTAGAACTTACATATCAGAATTAAGAACATATATGTCTGATATTAAGACACTTTACCCAACTCAAGTTAGTGATAAGGATAAGATAAATAATATATATCTTTATGATGAACAAACATCACCTTTAAATACAACAGATATTGAAGGAGATAGATTTACTCTTACATTACCTGCATCAGAAATACTAAGAGGTATAGAAAGTGGGTTAGAAGGTGATACAGAAGCTCAAGTAAATAGAGTTTATGATGCACTTTTAGCTTGGGAGCAAGAAGTACAAGTTGGTTTTGCTAAGAAAGGTGTATTTGAAGAAGTTCAAGACTTTAATGGAAATGGTCAAATTGATGAAGAAGACCAAGCATATTTCAAAAAGCATAGAGCACCACTTACAAGATTAAATATTAAGTATCAAAGAATGATGATGGGAGCAGCGGCTTATGCATCAAGTCACCATATAGGTGTTGGATTTGGTTCAGCACAATATATTCAAGGTGTTCCTTATAAATTTGATGATGCTGGAAATGTTATAAATGCAAGTGAAGCACACCTTTATGGAGGTTTAATAGGCCATGAAATGGGTCACTGTATGGATATTGGAGATAGACTTTATCCAGAAACAAGTAATAACTTAATGACTGCAATAACTGGAACTATGTTAGATGAAGATAGTCCATATGCATCAGCAATGAAAGATTTATATAAGAAGGTAACTTCAAATACTATAGGATTATCTACTGATAGAACTGTTGTAGTAAACATGCTATGGCAACCATACCTAGCATATGAAGATGACAGTACTTATAAGATGTTATTTACAGATAATGATGCAGATTTAAGTAATGATTCATTCTATGCAAAATTAAATAGAGCATATAGAGAAATGACAGAAGAAGAAAGAGCTGATGGAGATAGAGATCAATGGTTAATAAGAATGACTTCAAAAGTTGCAGAAAAAGATTTAACTGATTTCTATGAAGCTCATGGAATAGTGGCAAATGCTACAACTTTAAAATATGTATCTCAATTCCCTAAAGAAACTAGAAAGATTCAATATATAAATGATGAAGCTAGAAGAAGAAGAATGGAAGGAACTGCAGATATGGAAGCAGGAACTACACTTTCAGCTAGTTTTAGCGTTGATTCTAAGGGAAATCAAATTGTAAGTGGTTCTTATGTAAATGATAAAAATGTTACTATTAATTTATCTGTAGATAAGAGCAATGATAATATCTTAGGATATGAAATTTATAGAAATGGTAAACCTTGTGGATTTATTGAAAGAGATAAGGCTTCTGCAGATACAGTTTATACTGATGTTGTTGATAATATGAATAACAGAGTAGTAACTTATTCAGCAGTTGCATATGATTATAATTTAAATCCTACAAATACAGTTGAATTAGGAACTGTTAAGGTTAGACATGATGGTGGAGTTGCTAAGTCTAGTACGATTTTAACTACAAATACTATAAGTGTTGATGAAGGGCATAACGATATTCATTCATGTAATGAAAATGAAGATTTAAAACTTGCATTAGATGATGACAATACTACTGCTTACGAAGGTAGAATGTTAACTAAGGATGAGTTTAATAGTTCAGTTCATTTAACTGAAATGAATCCAAATAACGATCCATATGTAGTATTAGATACAACTGAAATGAAAACTTTAGTTGGTATTAAGTATACTGCACCAGTACAAACTTCAGGATTCATATTTAAGAAACAATCTGTAGTAAGTACAGCTCTTAATAAATATAAAATTGAAGTAAGTAAAGATGGTTCTAATTGGACAACTGTTAAGGAAGGAACATTAGATTTAACAGCAGATAATCCTACAGCTACAATTTACTTTGATAAAGAAGGGGTTACTGGAGGAAATCAATTAAATTCATATAATGCAAGATATGTTAAGGTTACAGCTCTTGGAACTAAGAGTATTTCGGCAGCAGAATTAGAAGTATTAACTCCTCCAGGAGATAATATTGAAATAGGTGTATCTGATGACAATATTAATTACAAAAATGGTATTGGAATATTAAAGGATAAATTTGTTTATCAAGTTGACAACCCTGATACTGCTGAAAATGAAGAAAAATCAATACCAGCAGGTTCAATAGTTATAACTGGGGAATATAGAGGAAATCCTGCATTCAATGTGCCTTTAGTATTAAATCAAAATGAAGAGCATATTGCAGATAAGTATAATGGAATACTTATGGCTGAAATTCCTGATAATGGAGATTTAGAAGAAATATCAGAAGGTAACTGGATTTATTGGGTTGAACCACAAGATGCAGCAAATTTCATGACTGATAACACTGAGATTTTTGCAGAATTATATAGAACAGATAGTGCTGATGCCTTAACTGGTGGTCAAAGACTTGTAAGTGATACATTTAAAATTGCAGTACCAGATAAATTACCAGAAATAGTATTATCTTCAGGTACTACTACAACAAGAAGCAAATCAAATGTTAAGACTTTTGAAATTAAGGAAAATGTAATTGAAAAAATTACTGAAACAAGATAAAGCTTAGCAAGCTTAGAGAGTGACAAGTTTTAAGTGGCAAGTCACAAGGTTAGCAAGTGACAAGTTATGGTTTAAATTCAGCTTAGCTGAATTTGAAAAAGTGTATTTGGAAGAAACTCCGCAAGGAGTTTCTACTTAAACCACTAACTATTAGCTACTAACTCAAAACTAAAGTAATGGGGGGATAAAATGAAACCAGATAATTTTGAAAAAAAATCTGTTAGAAAAGCTAACAATAATAAATATAATAAAAGAATTGTAAGTTTAATTGCATTATCTGCAGTTGTTGTAAGTACATGTGCAGTGACAAAAAATATTTCAGCAGATAATAAAGAAAAGAGTAGCAATGTCTCTGTTGAATTGAATGTTGAAAAGTTAGAAAGAGATAAAGTGAAGATAGAATTAGAAAACTTTACTCCTGTAATAAAATCATTACAATTAAGCTTAAAGATTGATGGTAATGCAAAGTTTAGAGAAGACAGCATTAAATGGCTTGTAGAATCATATGCAGATGAAAGTTCAAGTGATTTAAAAACTCATGTAAAAATGGGTAATGATAAAAAATCTATGGAGATATTCATAGTTTCAAGTGAACCTTTAGTTAAAAATGGTGGAACAATAGAAATTTGTGAAATAAATGTTGAAAAAGATTCAGTAGGAAAATCAGCATATAGTATTGAAGCTAATGTTAATGCTGAAGGGGAATCTTATAGCTATGTAATTAACGATACAAATAGACAAGTTAGTGGAATTGATATGGCTAACTTAAGTGAAGAAAAATTAACTATAAATTCACTACCAGTAATAAGCTTAAAAAATTCTCCTGCAATAGCTGATGGAAGTATAATAGTATCTAAAGGTGACACTTTTGATGCAAAAAGTTATATTGAAGTTAATGATGAAGAAGATGGAGAAATTTCAGTTGATGAGGTTACTGTAACTGGTAAAGTTGATACTAAGAAGGTTGGTACATATAGTATTAAATATTCAGTTAATGATAGTGAAGGTGATGAGGTAACTTTAGTACAAACTGTTATGGTTGAAGAGGTCAATGCTAATAATGCAACTCCTCCAACAATTACTATTAACAATAATGGACAAGGAGATGGAAAATTAGTTGTTACTGAAGGTAAGGTAGGAAATTTACTTGATTTAATAACTGCAGTTGACTATTTAGGAAGAACTATTAATGTTAATATAGAAGGAAATTATGACTTAAATGTAGCTGGAGAGTACAAGATTACATTAGTAGCTACTGATAGATTAGGAAATGAATCTAGAAAAGATATTGTATTAACTGTTGAGAAGGCACCAGTAGTTCCAGATCAACCAGATCAACCGACTCAACCGGATCAACCAGATCAACCGACTCAACCGGATCAACCAGATCAACCGACTCAACCGGATCAACCAGAACAGCCAGGTCAACCAGATGGATCAGGATCAGCAAATAATAATGAAAATAATGGTACAAATAATAGTACAGATAATAATGGTACAAATAACAATACAACAAGTAATAATATAACAAATACTGATAGTGAGAAGAAAAATGAACTTCCTAAGACAGGGCAAGGAGTATTCTATGGAGTAATAGTAGCTATAGCAGCTGCTATTATAGGAAGTGGAATATACTTAGTTACAAAAAAGAAAAAGAAATAAATAGTTTTAAGTGATTTAAATAGCTCTTTAGGATGCAGCATAATGTTGCATCCTAGAGGGCTACTTATTTTTATAACAAGGTAAATAATATAAGGAGTAATAAACTGAACTATTTGAATAATATGGAGTTTTAACTGGAAATTAACCTCATGTTAACCAATTTAATCAAAATAATGGTTATTATATTTTAAGTAGGGAAAAACTAAAATCGTTAAATTATTAAATTGTTAAAAGTATGAGGGAGGAAATTAACAATGCATAGGTTTAAAAAAATAGGGGTAATAGCATCATTAGTGGCAACTATGACTTTTAGTATGGTAGCTTGTTCTAGCAATAATTCAGAAGGTGGAAATGCAGCAATAGACACAGTAGTAGCTAGTAATGAAGCATCACAAGAAACATCTACGGCAAAGTATATATTTATGTTTATTGGGGATGGAATGTCTTATCCACAAGTAAATGGTGCACAAATATATAACGGAACAGTTGATAATGAGGATTCAGTTGAATTAACAAGATTAGGATTTACTGAATTCCCAGTTACAGGCTCAGCATCAACTCAAGACTCAACATCCTTTGCACCAGACTCAGCTTCAACAGCTACATCAATAGCTTCAGGAGTTAAAACACATAGTGGAGTTATAGGGTTAGAAGCTGATAAAACTACAGAAGTAACAACAATAGCTGAACAATTAAAAGAAAAGGGATATAAGGTTGGGATAGTTTCAACAGTTACATTAAACCATGCTACTCCAGCAGCGTTTTATGCTAATGTAGAATCGAGAAATAGTTATTATGATATAGCACTTCAAATGGCAGATAGTGATTTTGATTACTTTGCAGGTGGGGAATTGGGGCAACCTACAGGTAAAGATAAAGATCAAAGAGATATTTATGAAATATTAGAGGAAAAGGGATATACAGTAACTAGAGATAAAGATGAAATATTATCTCTTGACAACGAAAGTGGAAAGGTGTATGCAATTAATCCAGAGTTAGTTGGTGGAGCTATGGAATATAGCATTGACATGGATGAAGATTCGTTAAAATTAAGTGATTTAGTTAGCACTGGAATAAATGTTTTAGATAATGAAGAAGGGTTCTTTATGATGGTTGAATCAGGTAAGGTTGACTGGGCCGGGCATGCTAATGATGCTATGAGTAATATTCAAGATGTAGTAGCATTTGATGAAGCAATTTCAGAAGCTGTTAAGTTTTACAATGAACATCCAGATGAAACTTTAATTATCGTTACGGGTGACCATGAAACAGGGGGTATGACTTTAGGTCAAGCAACAACTGGCTATGATACTGCTTTTGATTTACTTTCAAATCAAAAAATGTCTTATGAGGCTTTTGATGAAGTGTTAAAAACTTACTTAGAAGCTAATCCAAATGCATCTTTTGATGATACTTTTTCTTTAGTTACAGAAAACTTTGGATTACTTAAAGAAGGGGCAGATGATAATCTTTTAGTTTTAACTGAATATGAACTTAATAAAGTAAAAGCTGCTTACGAAGAGACATTAAAACCAGCAGAGGAAAGAGCTACTGGTGAAGAAGCTACTATATTATATGGTGGATATGAGCCATTAACAGTAACTTTAACTCACATATTAAATAATAAGGCTGGTATTGGATGGACATCTTATTCACATACAGGATTGCCAGTTCCAGTTTATGCAATAGGTGCAGGAGCTGAAGAATTTAATGGATTCTATGATAATAATTTCTTTTTGCAAACTTAGTGGATCATTATAGGTTACATTTAGAAGTTTTATTAATAGGATTTTTTGTTGTATTGCTTATTACATTTTCAGGTAGTACAGGGGTTAGAACTATAATATCATTTGCATTTACATTGATATGTATATTAAAGGTATTTGTTCCAATGCTCCTTAAAGGATATCATCCCATATATTTAGCATTAATTATAGGTGTTGTGATATCTACAGTAACTCTTATATTAGTAGGAGGATTTACTAAAAAAGCTTATAGTGCAATCTTTGGGTCAATAGCATCATCACTTATAACTTGTGTACTTGCTATTTTCTTTGGTATTAATATTCATGGATCAATATTGCAGTGGTCAGAATCTCTTATTTATTCTGGATATCAAAATTTAAATTTAACTTTAATATATCAAGCTGGTATTTATTTATTTATTTATCATGTTCAGGAGCTATACTTGATTTAGCAATTGATATATCAGCAGCCGTAGAAGAGGTAGTTGATAAAAAACCTGATATATCTAGGAAGGAAATATTATTATCAGGCCTTAATGTAGGTAGGTCAGTTGTTGGCTCTCAAACTACAACTTTACTTTTAGCTTATATGGGGAGTTTTATTGGAGTAATGATGGTTTATATGGCACAAGGGACTCCGCTTATGAGTATATTAAATACAAAATTTATTTCATCTGAAATAGTACAAACATTTGTAGGATGTATAGGTCTTGTTATAGTATCACCTTTAACATCTCTAATCTGTAGTATAATTTATACAAAAAAACATAAGCTTTAAAATTTAGACCCAAATGGTGAAGAAGTTTGACTATTTGGGTCTAAATTTATTGTAATATATAGTTTTCAATATTCATTTAACAATAATTATATAAATATTACAATAAATTGTACTGTTTACATTATTGTTTATTGTTATAATTTAAATTTTATTTATTTTATAGAAAAATGATAAAAATAAATAAAATATGTCAAAAAATAAGGAAAAAATATGATATAATTATTATAAATTTATGTAGAAAGTTAAGTTGGGGTATTTAATGGTAAAGAGAATAGTAAACGTAATTATAAACGGTTTATCAAGAAGTGTAAGTTATAGTCAAGAGCAAAGGGAGCATATTGAATATAGTTTGACTGTAATAACTTATGAATTAATAAAGCTTATTTTGATAGTTTTAATTTTATATATGTTAGGACTTTTAAAAGAAGGACTAGCTGTATTATTAGCAATAATAATAACTAAACCATTTATTGGTGGATATCATGAAGATAGTCAGATAAAATGTTTTTTTGCAACAATGACAATAGTATGTGGCTTGATTATATTAGGAAGAAGTATTGAATTAAATATGGTATCTATTATTATATTGAATATATTTAGTATATTTTGTATATATCATAGAGCTCCAGTAATTAATGAAAAAATGCCATTAACAAAAGAAAAGCTTATAAGAAGAAATCGGAAAATAGGTTTAGTTAATGTATCTTTATTGGCAATGCTATCAATTATTAGTTATAAAAGTACAGTATATGGTGAGCTTATATGTCTTACTAATGTTGTACAAACGATGCTAATGTTTAATAAATATAAAAGAAAGGAGTGATTATAATGAAAAGAATAGTAGCAAGTTGTTTATTATTTGTATCTACATTATTAGTAAATTCAGGGACAGCATCAATATTAACTATAGGTGTGGAAGAAATGCCAGATTCTATAAAAAAATTAAGGTAGGTTTTGACAGAAGTGATTATCAATATAGCAGACTCAATTAGTAGTTTATTACAAAGTATGGCTTTAATTTATATTTCAAATTATTGTACTAAAAAAATATATCAAAAAAGTTCAAAAGATTTAATAGCAATGGTAGTAATTTTATGGGCTATAGTTGAAATTACAACTGGACTTGTAGGAAATTCGAGTTTAGGAACAATATTCATACATTTAGTAATGTTAATTTCACTGATAATAATATTTAAAAAGGACCCATTAGGAGCAATGATAGGGTTTGGGATAGTATATATATCTATAGCAATAAATTTAATAATATGTTCTAATATTTATTTAGGATATTTACAATACATATTTTTAGATAAATATCCCGAATTAGGTATGATAATATTTATGTATCTACCACAATATATAATGGCTATTTTAATGTTATATAATAAGAATTTCATAAAGAAAATTTATAAGGTAATAAGAAGTAGGAATATATCAATAATAGCAATAGTTATTGTAACTATAGTTATGGATTTTTTAGTATCGTTTAGTGCGATAGTGCATGATAGAGATAATCCATTATTTAAAGAGTTTGTATTTATAAGTTTTTCTATCTTTATTGTTCTACTTACTTTATACTTCTTTAATATAGAAAAGAAAGCAAAAGAAATATTAAATGTAAACTTTGCTTTAGAAGAAATGAATAACGAATTAAAAAAAGTTAAACATGATTATGGAGCACAGATATCATATTTATATGGACTACACTTAATGGGACAACATGAAAGATTAGGGTCTGCTTTAAAAGATATAATCAATAACAATAGTAATGTAGCATCAGAAATTGAAATAATAAATGGTTCTGATTCTGTTATGGCGGCTATTGTTAATGGGATAGAACATAAAGGAATAAATATTATATTAGATGATCAAATTGATTTTGAAGATATTTGTATTTCAGAAGTAGAGTTTCAAAGAGTAATTTCTAATATATTAAGAAATGCTGTTAATGTAATGAATGGAACTGGAGTAATACAAATTAAGTCATATTATAATATGAATCATATAATTGTAAAAATAAAAAATAATGGCCCAAAGATAAAAGAAGATATAATAGATAAGATATTTGATGTTGGTTTTTCAACAAAAGAGAATAGCAAAAAAGAAAATGGATTTGGACTTTCAATTGTAAAAGAAATTATTGAAGGGGCTAATGGAACTATAGGTGTATCAAGTGATGATGATTTTACCGAATTCACTATAAATATACCTAAACTTTAGACGAGCATATTTTAATACATATTGCCATTAATTCAAGGTTTTAATATTGACTTTACTTAATTATTGGCATTCAAAAAATGTTCTAAATAAAAGTATAAATTAATTATTAAATAATGAGGACTCTCATAACTAATTTTTATATGTTATGGGAGTCCTTAAATTTTAAAAGCTTGAGATTTATTTAAATTAAAAGCAGCATCAAATTAAAAAACAACAAGTATACTTTAATCATCAACAAAACATTTAGAAGAAGTGGATTTAATTAAATAGGGATAATTGGACTTTTTAAGCTGTAAGCATTTATACGATAAAGTTTATTTTTATGATTTATGGCAATAATCAAAATAAATGAATTTATAAGAGGAGTTAAACACATGAAGAGAGTGATTAAAAGAGTAACTAAAGTGTTTACTGTTAGTTTTTTATTAATAAATACATTTATATTGCCGGTAAATAGTGAAAATGTTGATTTATTTAAAGTAAAGCTTGAAGAAATAGGAATTCCAGAAGAGTATTCAAAAAATATTAGTGATCACATAGAAAACTTAGATATTAGTGCTGAAGAGTTTCAAGCAATAATGAATAATAGTAGTGAAGTGTTTTCTAGGATTGAAGAAGGTCAAGAAATAAGTGATTTTTCTTTATCAGACCTTGTTGGAATATATAGTGAAGCATTAAGAGTTGCAAATGATTTAGATATTGAAGTTAAGATTGATTCAAATAATAAGGAAGTAGAGATTAAGGATAAAGAAAATGATGAGATATTACTAAAATGCCATATTGAAGATGTAAAAAAATATTATGAGAATTATAAAAAATCACCACTCACAGATGAAGAGTATGATGATTTATTGAAGTATATAGATAGTAGTGATGATAGTATATCAAATAATAATGAAGATTCATCAGTTTCAGAAAAAAAAGATACAAATGAAAATAGTATAAATAATGATATGAATGAAGATGATACAAATATAGATAAAGTTGAAGTAAGTGATGCTAGTAATACTATAGTAAATGATTCTGAAAGTAATAGTTCGATTAATAAAGCTGATACGATTAGTCAGAAGAATAGATATAGAGTATTAAGTATTATTTATTTGGTTTTATTGTTATGTGTGCTTTTATCAATAGTGAGTAGTAAGTTATTTAAAGAGAAAGATGAAAAATGGCAATAAATAGGATATAGCCTTTTTAGGCAAAGAATGAATTTAAATATTATAACGAAAAGTGTTAAAAACATAAACTCGCAGGTTTAATATTT
Organism: Clostridium sp. K04; assembly: GCF_019734375.1. Classification (NCBI taxonomy): domain Bacteria; kingdom Bacillati; phylum Bacillota; class Clostridia; order Eubacteriales; family Clostridiaceae; genus Clostridium; species Clostridium sp. K04. The sequence continues at coordinate 124 of NZ_JAASHD010000044.1, read as the reverse complement.
TTAACACTTTTTATTAACATAAATAAATATAATTTTAAATTAGTCTAGAGACTGTAGATAATTTTGTGTAATATAGTTTCTTATAAATCAAATATTACTGGAAATTTTGATTTCCAGTAATATT
>NZ_JAASHD010000043.1:0-26888 GCF_019734375.1 Clostridium sp. K04 | reverse complement strand
GTATTATTTAGTCTCGCAAACTTATTGTATTTCCTTAGGTTGAGAAGAGCAATGTTCATATAACTTAACAGATCGATAATATTTAAGAGGAAGATAAAATGAGAAGAAAAATATTAACTGTAATTACCTTAGCAATGTCATTTTATATTATATTTTCATTTATCACAGGTATGTTAAATGGAGTTTTTCAAAGTAAAAGTCAATCTCGAAAAGATTATCTTGTAAAACTTGAAAATAAATCTTTAGCTGATTTGCAAGATAAAATAGATACTTATCAAAATGATATTTTAAATAAAAAAAATGATAACATTGAAAATCAATCCATTGAAAAAATGGATATCAATTATAGTAAATACTATGAAAATACTATTTTCATGGGAGATTACATAACTGAAGCATTATCTGAATTTGGTATTTTAGATAGCTATAACGTAATTGCCAATAAAGGAGATACTGTTGTAAATGCTTTGCAAAATACGGACAAGCTTCAAGATATTAATCCTAAAAACTTAGTTTTATTATATGGTATGAATGATGTTATTGCCTTTGATAGTAATTCATCTGAAGAAAGCTCCAATGCATTTAAAGAAAAATATATTGAACTTATTAATTCAATTAAAGCAGTACTACCAAAAACAAATATTTATTTAATATCTCCCCTTCCTGTAATGGATAATGCAGTTAACACCAATCCTAGATTAACTAATGAAAACTTAAATAACTTTAGATTGAAAGTTCACGAAGTTGCAACCGCCACAGGTAGTACGTATATAGATTTAGCCAGCGTAATAACTGAAAAAGATTATTTGCATGAACAAGATGGAATTCATTATAAATATGATTTCTATACATTATGGTTAGACTTTCTTATTAATTACATACAGTAAAATTTAAATTATATATAACAAAACTTACTTTACCATATAAATACTTTTATATAATTTAAAATTTTCATAATTGATGGATTAATTAATATTATTAAATTTATAATGAGGACTATATATGATACATAAATATAAAAAAATAAAATTTAACCAACAAAAGAAGTATACAAAATATTATTTACTTGAAATAGTTATACTTATATCTTTATTCATAGGTTTATATCCTATATTAAGTATTAAGAGTGCCGATATGTCCGCAATAAAAGCTAATTTAGAAGAAAACCTAAAATTAGACTCCATAAATATTGGAGATGAAAAAACATTAAAAAATTTATATTACATTAATATAGGATCTATTGAAGATTTTATATCTTATGCACCTAAAAGTAATATGGATGTTGAAGAAATATTAATATTGAAGTTAAAACATGGCGCAAACATGGATGAAATTAAAACAAAAGTTAGTACAAGACTAGAAAAACAAAGTGAAAGCTTTAAAAACTATAATCCTGAAAAATATGGAATCATTGAAAACGCCATATTAGAAGAAGAAGGACAATATTTAATATTTATTATCTCTGAAAATTCTTCATCTATATATAAACTAATTAAAGATAACTTTAAATAACTAAATAATTGGAGTGAATAACTATGGTCTTTAGCAGCTTAATTTTTATATTTATATTTTTACCACTAGTTTTAATAAGCTATTATGTTGCTCCTAAAAGATTAAGAAACACTATTATACTTTTAGCTAGTTTAATCTTCTACGCATGGGGTGAACCTATATACATTGTACTAATTATTATATCAATACTTATAAACTATTTAGGCGCTTTATTAATTAGAGTACATATTAACAATAAAGAAAAATCTAAATTCATTTTTATAACAATACTACTTATAGATATAAGCATACTATTCTTTTTTAAATATTATGGATTTGCTATAGAATCTTTAGGATCTATTATTGGCTTGGATTTAAAGGTTAAAACTATTGCTCTACCACTTGGAATATCCTTTTATACATTCCAACAAATATCATACATATCTGATATTTATATGAAAAAAGCTAAACCACAAAGAAACTTAATAGATTTTGCAGCTTATATTACAATGTTTCCACAGCTTGTTGCAGGCCCAATTGTTAAATATACTGATATATATAAACAACTTTCTAATAGAAAAGAAAGTATAAATAAATTTGGAAAAGGAGTTCAGCGATTCATTATAGGTTTAGGCAAAAAAGTAATACTAGCTAATAATCTAGGCTTAATTTGGTCACAAGTAAAAGAATTAAATTCAAGTGATTTATCTGTTATATTAGCTTGGATAGGTATAATTGCTTTTACTCTTCAAATTTACTTTGATTTTAGTGGATATTCAGATATGGCAATAGGTCTTGCTAATATGTTTGGCTTTGACTTTTTAGAGAACTTTGATTATCCATATATATCAAAAAGTATAACTGAGTTTTGGAGAAGATGGCATATTTCATTAGGAGGATGGTTTAGAGAATATATTTATATACCTTTACTTTAGGTTTTAAGGAGGTATTTTTATAGAAAATCCCCCAAAAAAATATAAAACTAAAAGAAATGAAATAAATAAAAGAAAAATCAAAAAATATAATAGAGCTCTAAATGTACTTATGGCTTTAATATTTATATGCTTTATTACAGTTATAATACTTTTTAATGTCTTAAAAATCGATAAGACATTCTCTGAAGAGGAAAATAGAGTATTAGCAACAATGCCTAAATTTACAATAAAAGGCTTCTTAAGTGGAGATTTTGTTGAGAACTACACAAAATATGTAGAAGATAATTTTGCTGGAAGAAAGGGATTTGTCAGTATCAAGACTAATTTAGAAAAGCTATCTGGAAAAACTGAAATTAACTCTGTATTTATCGGAGAAGATGGACAGTTATTTGAAAAGTTTGAAGAGGGACCAGAAGAGGAAACTAAAGCCAAAATAGACGCCATAAATTCTTTTTCTGAAAAGTATAAAAACTTAAATATAAGTTTTATGCTAACCCCTACAGCTACTAAGGTTCTTGAAGATAATTTACCTAAATATGCTCCTAATGATGATGAATTATCTTATATAAATACTATTTTTTCTGGATTAAACAGTAATATTAACACTATAAATCCATATGAAGCTTTAAGCGAAAATAAAGATGAGTACATATTTTATAAAACAGATCACCACTGGACAAGTAAAGGTGCTTATATTGCTTACACTGTAATGTGTGAAAAATTAGGCTTAACGCCAAATTCTATTGAAAACTTTGATGTTGTTACTGTTACTGATTCATTTTATGGAAGTTTATCTTCTAAAATAGGTATACAAGGTAAAAAGGCAGACAGTATTGATATATACATACCTAAAGAATCTGACTTTATTGTGACTTATGTAGATGAGCAAAAGAAAAGTACAAGTCTCTTTGACAATACATATTTAGATAAAAAGGATAAATATAATGTGTTTACCGGCGGAAATCATCCCCTAATTAATATAAAAACCTTAGGTGATCCAAATAATAAATTATTAATTATAAAAGACTCATACGCAAATTGTTTTTTACCTTTTTTAACTTCTCATTATGGTGAAATTAATGTAGTTGATTTAAGGTATTTTTATGATGACTTAAATACTCTAATTGAAAATAAAGAAATAACAGATATATTATTTTTATATAATGCTAATACATTTAATAGCGATGATTCTATATTAAACATTGGAATGTAACAAAACAAAAATTGCTAGTAGATAATTAAATATAATTATCTACTAGCAAAATATTTAGACACCTAACTTCATAGTTTGTATCCTTATATGATCTAACTATTCTTTATATTTCTTAATTATATATTTCCTTATGAATTCTACTTTCATCATATCTATCTTTTTGATTTATCTCTACGGTTGAATATCCTATTGGTAGAACACAATAAGGCTTAATATTTTTAGAAAGATCAAATAATTCACTAATATAATTCATTCTATCTTCTAATTGATCCATTTTTATCTTATAAAACATGTAAATACTTTATTTTCATTTTTTGAGCATACATAGTAGCTTTTGTACCCTCTAAGGCATTCATTAAAAATGCCATATTATTTCCTAATACTCTCATTATTTGCATACCTTCTTCATCTTCGAATACCTCATCCGGAGTTGTTCCATTAATAACATTCCAATAGTTTGTTGTTGGCATAAACATTTCTGCATAAGTTAAATTTAGAAGAAAAAGGGTTAGTTAATAGAAAGGTTTATCCTGAAGTTCCACCTAAGGTAGAATATTCTCTTACTGAAGGTGGTCGTTGTTTAGAAAAAATATTAAATGATTTATATGACTGGTCATATGATTATGCAAATAACCATGATATAGTTATTTCTTGTAAAAAATAAAAATTAAAAGCTAATCATTCCTTTAACTATTTAGAATGATTAGCTTTGTATAATTTTATCACTATTTATATAAATTCATTTCATTCTAAGAATAATATCCATTAATCAATTAATTATATTTATAATATTATCTACTAGGATAATGCCACATCTAAAATCATCATAATTGCAAATCCTATTGTCCCTATATCAGAATGATCTCCAATTGAGCTTTCTGGAATTAATTCTTCAACAACAACATGACCTCCTTTATTAAAATAAATTATATTTTTATATTAACTCATTTGATAATTATTATCAATTATTCTTGTGATCTTTATAAATATTTATATATTATAAATAAGTTCCTGACTAAATATACCCATTTAATCAGGAACCTTTTTTATTTTTCAATCATATATAATAATGCTTGTTTAGCATTTTCAGTATTCTTAGAATCAATAAGTATTCCTATATATATATCTTCATCTGAATAAATCTCACCATTTAATAATACTTTATCATCAATCTTTATTCCATAAGGTGCTTCGTCACTTATACTTGCAATGTTACCCTTATCATCTAGCTCTGTAACTTTTGCCATTACAAATTTATTATTTAAAGAATTATATTCTTCTTCATTTAAAATTGTAGAGAAATCAGTTAATGCTCCCTTTTCACTTAATGATTTAAAGTCATCTTCATTCATAATCAATAATTGTATTGCATCAGCACCCATTAAATCAAATAATCTTCTATCATTTTCTTGTAAGCTTTTAATTGATATAACATCTTTCTCATTAGTAATTTCTAATACAGATCTTAACTCTTCTTGAACTTCCTCTTTATTATTAATTTCTATCCCACCAAATAATCCTATTGCTAAAATATCTGTAGTTTTATTAAATACCATTATATTCAAAAAATAGCCAATACCAATAATAATTACTATAGAAACAATCACTTTTTTTAAATAATAATCTTTGAAATATTGCCATTTTTCTTCTTTAGACATTTTCTTTAATGATTCTTTTTTCGGCCTATCACTATGCTTTTTATAAATTGATGCATTATCATCTAAGATAGTTTTTTTATTAATCATAATCCACTACTCCCCTTTTAACTTTAATTCACTATTTGAATTTGAATTTATTTTCTATCATTTTATAGCCATAAAAATAAACTTACCATATATCTAATACATGATAAGTTTATTAGTTTATTTTTAATAATAATTGTTATCTTTTTTAGTTGCTCTATACTAAAACCATTTATATTTCTTACTGAAAAAAGTTATAGCTAACATGAACCTTAGTTAATTCTAACTTCTAAATTTAATAAAAACTTACTCTTCCAATACACTAGGAAGTCCTATAGTAAACCTACTTCCGCTATTAACTTCACTTTCAAGTCTAATATATCCTCCATGCAGCTCAACTATATACTTAACAAGTGTAAGCCCAATACCGCTACTACTTACCTTTGTAATATTAGCCCCATCCACTTGTGAAAATCTTTTAAAGATAAACTCTTGATCCTCTTCTGATATTCCTATACCTGTATCCTCTACAGTGATTTCAATGTATTGATTAACCTCTGAAATAAATACATATATTTCTCCACCTTCTTGAGTAAATTTCACTGCGTTACCTAATAGATTAATCACACATCTTTCAATTTCAGTAGCATCACAAGATATTACTTTTTCCTCCATATCTGGATCAATTATAAGAGTTAAGCCTTTCTCCTCAATATATTTACTCATATTAAGTGCAGCTTCTTCCACTATATAAACTATATCATTATTTTCTTTATTAATTTTATAATGACCAGTTTCTATTTTTGAACTATCTATAATATCACCTATTATTTTTAATAAGCCCTCACAATTTTTACTTATAATCTGCATATATTTACTTAACTTTTCTTTATTGATAGAACCTTCTTTATTAAAAGTATTTATTAATTGAACTGTTGATGATATTACATTTATAGGTGTTCTAAGCTCATGTGATAAGTTTACAAAGTAATTATTTTTAAATTTCTCTTTATTTATTATTTCTTCACTTAACCTTTTATTTTCTTCTAATTGATTATTTAATTTCATTGTCTTTTGATTTACTAATTTTCTTAATATCTTAACATAAGTAAAGATATATAAAACTACTACCCCTACTGTAAATATATATACTAAATAAGCTATAGGTGTTTTCCATATAGGATTTTTAACCCTCATATTCATAATTGTTTCTTCAGTTAAATTACCATGTCCATCTCTAGCTCGTATTTTTAAAATATATTTACCTGGCTCTAAAAATTTTATAGATAAGTCACTACTAGAATCTACATATATCCAATCTGAATCAATTCCTTCAATCATATATTCATAAGTTATATTATCTAAATTACTGTAATCAGGTAAGAAATAATCAATGAATAAATCTTTATCATCATACTCTAAAATTAGTTCATTCTCATCATAAACTTCCTTTCGTTTTCCTATTAAAATATCTCCAATAACTACTTTATCATTAGTTTTTTCCGGCTCAACTATTTCTTCTGGTTTAAAGTAAGTAATCCCTTTTGTACTTCCAAACATCATAGTTCCATCTCTACATATGATACTAGATCTTAAATTAAATTTACTCCCATATATCCCATCCATCTCAGTAAAATTTATTATATCTTTTGTTGCTAAATTTAATTTGCTCAATCCTTTATTACTACTTATCCAAATATTATTATCTTTATCAGGTAATATTGAATTTATGAAATTATTAATTAATCCTTCGGCCGTTGTATATGAAGTAAATTTCTCTAACACTACATCCAATTTACTTAATCCCATATTAGTTCCTATCCATAAATTCCCCAACTCATCAAAAGTCATACAATTTATATTATTACTAATTAATGATTTTTTATCTGATGAGTCATTAATATATTGTTTAATAATACCATTTTCTTTACTATATTTAATTACCCCAGTATCACTACCACTTAGCCAAATAATATCATTGTCCTTATTATCTGCTATAATATATTTTATATTACCTGGATTTATATTAGCTTCCCTTAATTCATTGCTATAATATATTTTTTCTTCTGAATTAATATCATAAGCGTAAAAGTCCTTTTCAGTAGCTGTCCATATTTTTTCTCCATCATTATATAAATAATTCACTTCATAAAAATAATCCTGCTCATATGTATCACGTGTATATGAATAATTTTTTGTATCAATTGCTAGTAACTCTTTATTAGTAGTAATAATAATAAATTGATTATTTATACTAAACATATTTTTTATATAATTATCATTTAAATTAATCTCACTATCACTTTTTTCTAAGTGGGTTATTAAATCTCCAGCTTTATTATATATGTATATTCCATTAAATTTTGTAGCTACCCATATTTGTTCACCATGTTGTAAAATAGACATTATATCTTTATCATATAACAGCCCACCGCCTTGATCATTTCTTATTGTATGGTTAAATTGTTTATTCCCTGTTAATATATTTACCCCTCTATCAGTACCTATCCATATTACACCATTAATATCTTCATAAAAGCATGTTATAACATTACTAGAAATATCATTCTGTATTTTTATATCTTTCTTAAATTCTACCATCTCCATAATATCTCTAAAATACACTTTGATTCCATCGCTACTAGATATCCACATATTATCTTTACTATCACTCATAATAAAACTATTATTATATATATCTATATATTGATTTTCCAAAATACTCTCTATCTTATCTTCATCAAAGCTATATAATTTTACACCATAACTTGATAAAATAACAATTTGCATTGATTCAACATTATTAATGTGACATATAATAATTCCTTCTTTTGTAGAAATCCACATTTCCCCTAAACTATTACTCCCAATATCATAAATAAATAATTTATTTTCATATATTTTAGTTTGACTATATGCAATTTTAAAATCTTTATCTATTATATTTATTCCATTTTTTGTACCAACCCATATACAATTATATAAGTCCTCTTCTAAACATGTTATATACGAATTGGTCAATGAGTTATCATCTCCCTCATCATTATAAAATTCTTCAGCTTCCCAAGTCTCAATATTTAATTTTATTAATCCATTTGAAGTACCAACTAACATAATATTTTCTTCGTAACTAGTATTTAATATTGCTGTAATTTCTACTTCTCCTAAATTATACTTAATATTCTTATATTCCTTAACCCGTACTACATCATAAATATTATTTATTATAATATCCAAACCGTTATCGGTTCCGATCCATATATTTCCGAAATCATCTTCTACTATAACATTTATATATGTTGAACTTAAAGAATTTGAGCTATTAATATCTGCATTATATGTCTTTACTACTTCACCATCGTATCTATTTAGCCCATCTTGTGTACCTATCCACATATACCCTTTACTATCTTGAAAAATTGTTGTTATATAATCATTAGAAAGTCCTTCAGTAACAGATAATTTATCAAACTGTCTTTCTCTTCCTAATATATCTGCAGATGTGCTTTTAAAACTAAAAATATTAATTAAAACACATATAATTACTACATTTATTACTGCTTTTAATCTCATTAATCTACTACCCCATTTATATCTATCACATATTAAAATATTACCAATTATATTATATAAAAACTAACATTTTTTCAATAATATTGTACATTTTTCCTTCGAATTATCAATTTTTTAATATTTTTCTTAAAAAAATAGAACTAGCTTAACATCGAACTAGTTCTATTTTATATTTATTATTTCCATTAATCCCCTATTTAATTTTTACTATTTATTTGGCAAGAAAATTAAAAAGTTAACCTTTATTATTTGATTTAACCTTTATATATACTTCATATATACTTAATATTTACTTATTATTTCTTTTCATTATAATTGAGATTGATTCTTCTGCTTCCTTAAAGTCACTTACTTCAATTGTCATTGATGGATTATTACAATATTTATCTATCAATTCTAATGTCTCTATAACCTCAATATTTCCACTATTAAATCCACGATGACTATCTTTTTTACCATCATTATTATTTAAATGTAAATGTCCTATTCTACTACCTAATAATTTAATTATTTCTTCTAATGATTGATTAGAGTAACAATTTGCATGACCTATATCTAAACAAATAGAAATAATATTGCTATTAATTTTATCAACAAGCTCCTTTAAAACTAATAAATCTTTATCATACATATTTTCAATATGTATATTTATACTTTCATCCTTATCAATTAAAAATTCATTCCAAAACTCTAAGGAATTATTTATATATACATCTTTAAAATATACATCATCATAATAGCATGAATGAAAAACTATTCTATCTGCACCTAACCTTTTTGCAACAGAATATGCTTGATTGTATCGTGTTAATGTAGCTTGTTTAATCATATTATCAAAACTTGCTGTGTTTAAATCTAAAAATGGCCCATGTATAGATAATGGTCTATTTTTTATTAACTCACCATTTCTTTTGTAATATTCTACTATACCATTGTCATCTTTATCTAATGTATATCCTATTCCAAACTCAATTATTTCAAGTCCAATATCATACTTATTTAATATCTTATTAACTCTCTCCTCTGGGAAAAGTTGTGATATATATATTTTCCCCATAATATCTACTCTCTCTTTATCTTAATTTTTAAAATTTTTCTATTTGTTTTGTGGTAGATACACTGTAATTCTTGTACCTATTTCCTTTCTGCTCAAAACACTAAAATATCCATTATGATTATCAATGATCCATTTAGCTATAGATAATCCAAGCCCAGTACCACCATTTTTTCTGACCCTCGCAGTATCAGCCCTAAAGAAACGCTCAAATATATGTGGCACATCTTCAGCATCCATTCCAATTCCATTATCCTGTACAGAAAAATAAGCTTCTCCCTTATTATTTCTCCCTATTTTTAGTATTATATCTTCTCCCTCTTCAGTATATTTTGCTGCATTTTCAACTAATATCCTAGCAGTTTGCTTAAGAAGACCACTATCTCCATAAATATTAACATCCTCTAACTTAATATAACTATATATATGTTTATCATCTATCATTTTAGATTCTTCTACAACATTCTTAATCATATCACTTAAAGAAAATTCTGTTATAGTTAGCTGAGTTTTACCGTTAATACCTCTTGCTAAAAACAATAATTGCTCAACTAAATTTTTCATATTTTCAGCTTCAGACTTTATTGCTTCAATAGATTCATCTAATACACTTTCATCACTTTTTCCCCATCTATCAAGCATATTTGCATAACCTTGAATTACTGAAATAGGAGTTCTAAGTTCATGTGAAGCATCAGAAACAAATCGCGCCTGTTGCCTATAAGAATCTCTCATTCTATCTAATAATTTGTTAATAGCATCCTCTAACCCCTTAAACTCACTATCTCCAATATGAATTCTTTCTTCTGAAGAAGTAGGACTAATTTTTGATATAGCATCTTCTAAACTATGAAACTTTTCTTCATCAAATACCATATCACTAAGTCTGTCTGCTGTTTCTGCTATTTCACTAAGAGGCTTTAAAATTCTTCTAACCTTAGCTGTACCAAATATTATTTCTTCTAATAAAAATATACATTCTACTATTCCGATTATAATTAATATTTTTCTTATATTATATAAGAAATCACTTGCTTCCTTAACCATAGTTTTTCCATTATCCCATATTACCGTATATGTAGCCGTTTCTATTGGATAAAAATTTATTGATCTTTGAGCATTATTTACTAATTCTCCATAAAAGTTTTTTTCAGCATCAATACACCATAATCCTATTAAAATTATAAGAATAATGGTATCTATTATAAGGAACTTAAAAAATAAATCTCTTACTTGTATTGCATTAAGCTTTATTGCAATAGATATAACATTCTTTGTTTTTCTCTTCTTACTCATCTTTTATTACGTATCCTACACCACGAACTGTAGTTATTATTTTAGTATTAAAAACATCATCTATTTTAGTTCTTAAAAATCTAATATAAACATCTATTACATTTGTTTCTCCAATATAATCATAGCCACATGCCTTTTCAATAAGTACATCTCTAGTTAATACTATATTTTTATTTTCCATTAATATTTGTAGTAAGGTAAACTCTCTATTAGTTAATTCAATTTCATTATTATCATACATTACTTTATGCTTCATTTTATCTAAGCTTAATAATCCACATTTTATTACATCTTCATCCTTTTTTGCTGTAACTATTCTCTTTTTAAGTGCTGTTCTTATTCTTGCAAGTAACTCTTCAATTGCAAAAGGCTTTGTTATATAATCATCTGCACCAGCGTCAAGCCCTGACACCTTATCCATAACAGCATCCCTTGCTGTTAACATTATTACTGGAATATCTGATGTTTTTCTAAGTCTCCTTAATACCTCAAGTCCATTAAGCTCTGGAAGCATAACATCTAGAAGGACTAAATCTACTTCACCCTTTTCAGCAATTTCAAGCCCTTCTCTCCCATTATTAACTTTTATTACTTTATACCCTTCATGAATTAATTCTAGTTCTATAAATCTCGCAATTTTTTCTTCATCTTCAACAACTAAAACTTTAATCATTATTTACCTCCAGACTTTATTTTTGATTTAATATTTTGTACCTCTTTTGATATTTTGCTTAAAATATCATTAGTCTTATCAGTATTAACCTTTTTAGATTCTACTGAAAATTTTATATCTAAAAATAATCCAATGACAACAAGAGGTATTAATATCCAAAATCCAAATATTAAAAGAACAATAACTACTGTAAGAGGCAGCTTTAAAAAGAAATTATTTTTACCCCTTATTTCTATAAAAATATTATTGCATGTATCTATAACCTTACATATAGCTTCAAAAATTCCTTCAAAGTTATTATTCGATTTATAATTGTTATCTTTTTTAACTTCCTGAAAATTAAATTGTTGATCTTCGTCTTCATAGTTTTCATTATATTCATTAGTATAAAATATACTAACAGAAGGTCTCTTTACCTTTCCTTGCTCTTCCAAATACAAAATTGAATCAAGTATATCCCAATTATTTATTTCTAATACACATTTTGCTTCTTCATAAGTTATCCCTGTTTTTTCTCTTAACTTTTCTACAAGATTAAGCTTATCCACAAATGTTCCTCCAACTTTTATTTACTAACACATTATTTAAATTCTATCCCTATTTATTAAATTATACCATTATACAAAATATTTCTAAATAACCCACAAAAATAAAAAGAATCCTGAAAATAATTCAAGACTCCTTTTATGCTATATTAATTTTCTTCATATCCTTTTTTAAAATCTTTTTTTATAGTATCCGCTGATTCTGATACCTTTTCAAAAACATCATTTACTCCATCACAATTCATATTAGGTCCTCCAACTGAATACTTATACCCACAGAATAAACCTATTATTAATAATACTACAGTTGGTGGCATAAATAGTATTAATAAAATTATTGAGATTGTTAAAGATATTCTTATTGGTTTTTCATTATCCTTTTTAATTTCAAAATAATTCTTATTTCCTTTAGAAATAATCTTTCCTAAACATTTAAATATTCTTCCAATAACTTCTCCAATTCCACCATAGCTTTCGTCCTTTTTTTTACTGTAATCTTCTTTCTTTTGCTCCTCTTCTTTTACTTCAATAATAGTAGTAGTTTCATTATTTTCTACTTTTCCATTTCTCTCTAAGTAAATTATTGCATCTAAAAGATCCCAATTACATTTTTCTAATACTTCTTGTGCCTCTTCATTAGTTACATAAGCTTTCTCCATTAATTTTTTAATCATTTCATTTCTTTCCATTTATATAACCTCCATAAACTGAATTCTAAACTTCAGATAAATTTATTTTTGTTGTTTACCATGGTTATATAATACTTTTAGTAAATTAATCTAAAATATAAGAAAGATTAAAATTAGATTAAAAAAGAATACTACTTAAAAATAATATTAATGCCGTTAAAATATTGTTAAATTTTTGTTATAAATTTTTAACATTGGAAGATTAATAAACTTATTGAAATTAGATATCCATTTATATATAATTATCCATAAAACTACATGGGAATACATAGATATTAACTTTCAGTACATCTGCTAGAACGGCAGGATTCAGTACTTATCCATTAAGTAATTTTACAAATGCCGGATTATTTGTATTAATTATTTTAATGTTTATAGGGGCGTCACCTGGATCTACTGGTGGTGGTATAAAAACTACAACTTTATTTACATTAAATAAAAGTATTTATAGTACGTCTACTAACAAACATTGTACTGCTTTTAAAAGGAAAATTCCCCTTGGTGTAATACTAAAGGCATTTAATGTTACCATTTTAGCATTGTTTGTTATATGTATTGGAACATTTATCTTAAGTATTTTAGAACCAAATTATACTTTTATGCAATTATTATTTGAAGTAACTAGTGCTTTTGGTACAGTGGGATTATCAACTGGAATAACACCTGATCTTTCTGCTTTAAGTAAATTTATTATTTCTTTAATTATGTTTATTGGAAGATTAGGACCTATGACAATAGCCACTATTTGGAGCTTTAAAAAGCCATCAGATGCATGTTACTCAGAAGAAACAGTTATAATAGGATAGGAGAAATGTTTATGTTTAATTATAAATCAGTAGTAGAGTTTGGAATAATAGGAATAGGAAGATTTGGATTTTCCTTAGCAAAAACATTAATAGAATCAGGAAAAGATGTTATAGTATTAGATTGTGATGAAAATAAAATAAAGAATATTAGAGGATTTACAGATAACGCATTTGTAGTTAATAACTTAGACAAAGAAACTTTACAAGAAACTGGAATTCAAAATTGTGAAACAGTATTTGTATGCATAGGTGAAAAAATAGATGTAAATATCTTAACTACATTAAATGTTATTAACCTAGGGGTACCTAGGGTAATTTCTAAAGCAATAACTTATGAACAAGGCTGTGTTTTGGAAAAAATAGGTGCACAAGTTGTATATCCTGAAAGTGATATGGCTGTTAGAATTGCAAATAGACTATTAAATGAAGAGGCTTTAGAGTTCATTGAATTAAATAATGATATTCATATAGAAAAAATTAAAATAACTGATAGATTAGATGGAAAAACAATATCAAATTCTAAAATACGTGATAATTTCAATTTAAATATTATAGCTTTAGAAAGAGATAGAAATACAATAATAGAAATTGATCCTAGCTGTATATTAAGAAAAGATGACTTACTTGTAGTCATAGGTAAAAAAATTAATATACGAGCTCTTGAAGAATTTTTAGATATTAAATAAGTGTATATCAACATATATGTAATAATTAACCTTAACCATTTTTAATTAATGGCTAAGGCTATAAAACTATAAAGTTTATCTTTATTATTTACTTTGCTTATATAATATTTTTAGTAAATTAATCTAAAATATTAGAAGAATTAAAGATTTACTATTTTTCTTCCATTTTCCTAAATAGAAATATATCATACACATTATTAATTATGCATTCAACTGCTACAAAATATAGTGGTACCTTTGAATTTCCTAATCCCCTTAACATTCCACTAACTACATTGTATCCTACAATGTTAATTTTTCTTCCATAAATAAAAATCCTCCTGAAAATCAAAAATGCTGGATAAGATAGTTGGTCTTATCCAACCATCTTATCCAGCATATAACAATCGTATATATACCCTCCGATGAACACTAAAATAATATCATAATTTATAAACACCATCAATATCCCATAAATAACCATTACAATTTTGGATTAAATACTTATTTTATCTCAACTGATATTTCTGGCATAAAAATAACCCAGCTTATTCATCAACTGGGTTATACTTATTCTCTATTAAAGAGCTCCAATTCTCTTAAGTGTATCAGTAATATGTCTACCTTCTTCAACACCTTCAATAATTCTTCTAGCTCTAACACTATCACCAATGTTAACAACTTCAACATTAGTTCCAGCAAAGTTTTCTTGTAATGAAGCCATTAATGGTGAGTATGCTCTCATTCCTAAACATACAAATCCATAATCAAAGCTTATTTCTTCATCTACTCCATCTTTATTAACAATAAAGCTGCTATCCTTAATTTCTAATAATGAAGTTTCAACTCTTACATCTACTTCCTTCTTCTTAAGCATAGTCATAAAGTCAAGCTTAGTTATTATATCCATTCCATTTCCTACAGCTGGCATTCTTTCAACTATAGTAACATGAGCACCTTTATGAGCGAAGTATTCAACTACATCTAGTCCAACAGCTCCTCCACCGATAACTCCTATTTTCTTACCTTCTAAGTCCATTTCATTGAACTTTTCAATATTATTTATTAATCCAAAGATTGATAATACTTTTGAATCTTCTTTATCAACTCTATCATGTAATCCTGTAATTGGAGGTAATAATGGAGTTGATCCTGTAGCATTAACAACTACATCAGGCTTTAAGTTTTCTATTGCTTCCATTGTAGCAGTAGTATTTGTAAATATATAAAGATTTCTTAACTTCTTAGCTCTGTTAATTAAGTAATTTGGGAAATCATTAATTCTATCTTTAGCTGGTAATTTAGCTATTTCTCTAGCTAATCCACCTAAGTAAGGTTTAGCTTCAAATAAGAATGTTGTACATCCAACTTCAGCAGCTGTACAAGCAGCTTCTAACCCTGCAGTTCCTCCACCAATAACAACAACGTTAACTGGCTTGTTTACTTTCATAGAAGTATGAGCTTCTTCTCCTAAAATAACTTCTGGATTTATTGTACATCTTACTGGTCTGTTTATTCCGATTCTATGACCAGCACATCCAATGTTACAAGATATACATTTTCTTAATTCATCTTCTCTTCCACTTCTAACTTTGTTAACCCATTCTGGATCAGCTATAAGTCCACGTCCCATTGCTAATAAATCAGCATGTCCTTCTGCTAATATCTTTTCAGCAACTTCTGGATTTCTTATGTTTCCTGAAGTTATAACTGGCTTATTAAACTTTTCTTTGAAAGCTTTTGCCATGTATGAACGCCATCCATCTTTTAAATAGTTAGCATCTATTTGATATTGAAGTGTATCATTAACTGCAGCTGATACATTTAATATATCAATTTCATCAATAAGGTATTCCATCATTTCTAATGTATCTTCTAATGTGTTTCCACCTTCCATGAATTCATCTGCACTAAATCTAAAGCTTATTGGGAACATTGGTCCTACTGCAGCTCTAACTTTTTCTAATACTAATTTAGGGAATCTTACTCTATTTTCTAAACTTCCACCAAATTCATCAGTTCTCTTATTGTATAAAGGTGATAAGAATTGGCATAGTAAGTAAGAGTGTCCTCCGTGAATTTCAACTGCATCAAATCCAGCCATTTGAGCTCTTCTTGCAGCATCTGCATACTTATCAGCAATTGCATATATTTCTTCAACTGTTAATGGTCTTGGAATTGCTCCACCAGTTTTTGAAGGTACATTTGAAGAAGATACTGGTGTATTTCCTTCTATTCTTCCTGGTACAGCTGATGCTCCAGAGTGATTTATTTGAATAGCAACGCAAGCACCATGTCTATGTAATCTTTCAGTTAATCTAAATAGATTTGGCATATATCTATCATGATCTAATCTAATTTGAGTTGTTCCATTTGAACCCATAGGGAAATCAACACATGCATTTTCTACAATTATTAATCCAGTTCCACCTTTAGCTCTCTTTTCATAATATTGAACATGCTCTTCAGTGAAATCTCCCATAGCTCCACCGTAGTTTGTTCCCATTGGAGGCATAGCAACTCTATTTCTAATAGTCATATTTTTAATTGTTAATGGTGTAAATATGTTTTGGTACTTATTCATCCTACATTCTCCTATAAATTATATATTGATAAAGTTTTAACTTTTGTTTTCCTATTATCTCTTACATAAGTATAACTCTATTAAAACTATAAATCTAATGAATATTTTAAGCTTTTTTAATAGATATTATCTATTGATTTTAATCAAATTAAAAAAGGCTGTGCATATTGCAACAGCCGTTATTTATTCAAATCTTATTTATTTCTAGTGATATAGTCTTCTAAAGCTTCCATAGCTAAAACATAACCTTTTTCACCAAATCCACACATTTGACCGATGCAAGCTGGAGCTGTTTTAGATTCTTTTCTGAATTCTTCTCTAGCATGTACATTTGAAATATGAACTTCTACTGTTGGGATTCCTGTATTTCCTTTTATTGCATCATGTAAAGCTATGCTATAGTGAGTATAAGCTCCTGGGTTTATAACAACACCATCAAATTTTTCAAAGTATGCTCTTTGTAAGAAATCTATCATAGTTCCTTCGCAGTTGCTTTGAAGAAGAGTTACTTCGTGTCCTCTCTTTTCTCCTTCTTCTTTTATATAATCACATATTTCAGTGAAGCTCTTTGATCCGTATATTCCTTTTTCTCTAACACCTATCATGTTTATGTTTGGTCCGTTTATTACCATGAATTTCATATTTATTTCCTCCTAGATGCACTTATGCACTACTCTATTTTATTTCATATTATTTTTTTAATGAAACACCTACTCCTATTCGTCGTAGGTGTACACTGTGTGTAACTTCAACTAACCAAATTAAAATTTGGAGTTTCAGTCAAGTTCGCTTTGCCAAATTACCAAGTAGGTAAGTTCCACTGACTAAATCTAAGATTTAGAGTGTCACTTAAAATTTGGAAGCTTTTTAGGAAACACCTACTCCTATTCGTCGTAGGTGTAAGTTCGCTTTGCCAAATTAAAATTTGGAAGCTTACTTATCTCCGAATAAGAATTCTTTCATGTGTTCTATTGGCATTTCTTGTCCTGTCCAGCATTTGAATGCTTCTGCACCTTGGAATAACATCATTCCTAATCCATTTATAGTTGGGCATCCAACTTCTTCTGCTAATTCTAATAATCTAGTTTTAGCTGGTTGATATACAACGTCACTTACTATAAGATCTGGTCTTAACATATCTTTTTCTATGTAAGTTTGACCAACGTATGGTTTCATACCCATTCCAGTACCATTTGTGAATATTGCTGAAGTAGCTATTTCTGCTCTTAAAGCTTCTTTATCTTCTAATCTGAATAATTTAGCTTTACAGTTAGTTTTTTCATTTATCTTCTTAACTGTTTCTTCTGCTCTTGCAAAGAATTCATCATCTTGGTTGAATATTGAAAGTTCAGCTACTCCATCTAAAGCTGCTTGGATACAAATTGCTGTAGCTGCTCCACCAGCTCCAACTATAGTCATCTTCTTACCGATAACATCAAATCCAGCATCGCTTAATGATCTCATATAACCAACACCATCAGTTATATGTCCAGTTAAAACACCGTTATCATTTATAACTGTATTTACTGCTCCTGCAAGTTCTGCAGCTGGAGTTAATTTATCTAAGTATTTATGAATAACAGTTTTGTTTGGCATTGATACATTGCAACCTCTAGCTTGCATTGCTTTTAATCCCTTTACTGCATCTTCTAATCCATCATTTCCAACTTCAAATGCAAGATAAGCATAATCTAAACCTAAATATCTAAATGCTTCATTATGCATCTTTGGTGAACTTGTATGCTTAATTGGTGTTGCTAATAATCCTATTAATGTAGTATAACCTGAAATACGTCTTTCCATTGTATTCTCTCCTTTATAGTAAATAGCTTATTTTATCTTAAGCTATTATTAATCCATTTAATCCGTCTTAATATTTTTTATAAAAATAATGAACGTTAAATATTTAACACTTAATTCTCTTTTATTATATTCCAGCACTCCATACTAATCCAATTGATTTTAACAACATTATCTATAGATATAAGCTATATATTAATTATTTTACATAACTACAGTTTATAAATACATAAAAATAATGATGAATTATAAATAATTCATCATATTAAATATACTATGCTATTGATCCTTTATTTGTCTTCATCCATTTATAATACTTTTCTTGGCATTCTGTAGAACAAAATTTATTTCCATTCCAATAATCTACATAGTTAGTATCCTCATTACAAATGCTACATTTAAGTACTTCTTTAACTTTCATCATATTATATTGCCCCATATTTACCTTATTAAATTTCATTTTGTATGCCCCCTTATAATTTATAATTATATAAATATTTTATCACTTTTTTATTTAATAAGTAATTCTTTTTATAGATATTTTCTATCGATATTATAGTTTTTATCTATAGATTTAATTTTATATTTTTATAATTACCTTTTAAATTCTTATAACTTCCTTTTATATCAATAGTTAAATTATTGACATATTATTTTATCTAATATATTATTTATCATAACGTTAAATAATTATATTCCATTAATATAATATTAAACACTTAATTTTAAATCTACCTATAGATAACCTTTACAAAGTTATTCTATTAACCAACTTATATTAATTATTGGGAGATAATTTTATGAAATTTAATTTTACAAAAGGAAAAAACAAATCTACTGCGCTAGCTATAAGAATGGCAATATCTCTTGTACTAGCTTTAATTGTTGGTACTGCTTTCATTTTATTAAGAGAATACTTGCTTGCTAATGATAAAGGATTAATCTGGAATAGTATTAATAGTATTCTGTTTCAAGATATAACAACTGAAGAAGGAAGGAATTCTTTAGGTATTTTCTACATAATGGGCCAATTGTTTATTAACTGCCTTCAATTAATAATAATTCCAATGGTATTTTCATCAATAGCTCTTGCTATGTGTCATATTAGTGATACTAAAAAACTTGGAAGAATATCATCAAAAACATTGTTAGGTTTTTTAATAACTTCTGTATTTGCATTAGCGACTGCCTGTGTATTCGGATTTTCAGCTTACAAACTTGGATTTTTTAATGTTAATCTTTCTAGTAGCGCTACTACATCTGTAACTACATCTACTGGTAGCAATCCTCTACTTGTAGTACTTAATGCAGTTCCAAATAACATAGCTAATGTTATGACTAATAATTCAATGGTATTATCTATAGTATTTTTAGCTGTGGTTGTTGGTTTATGTATTAATGCTCTAGGTGAAAAGATATTAATTTTAAAGAATTTACTTATCGATATAAATAATATAATTAGTGTATTTTTAGGATTTATTATAACTAAGTTTAGTCCATTTGCTGTTTTTGTATTAATTACTAGAACTTTTGCAGTATATGGTTTAGATCGTTTAAAGCCAGCATTAGCCTATATGCTTACTGTTGCCATTGCATCAATAATATTCTTAGTTATTGCTTATCCAGTATTTGTTTATTTAAACACTAAATTAAATCCTATTATATTCATGAAAAAGATTGCTAAAGTTGCTCTTTTAGGTTTTTCAGCCGCTGCTTCTTCTGCTGCATTATCATTAAATGAAAAAACAACAGTTGAAGAACTTGGAGTTAATAAAGATATTGCTTCTTTTGTACTTCCTTTAGGCATGACTATCAACATGAACGGTACTGCAATCATGCAAGTTATAGCCGCTATCTTCATTGCAGCTAGTTCTGGATATAGCCTTACTATTCAAAATGTAATATTAATAGCAGTTTTAGCATTAATAGCTTCTATAGGTACACCTTCTGCACCTGGTTCATCATCAATAATACTTTTTACAGTATTAACAGGTATGGGATTTAATAATGAAGCTACACTTATAGCTTATTCATTAATTATTGCTATAAATAGACCTATAGATATGCTAATTACTTGCTTAAATGTAATTGGAGATTCTGCAACTGCAGTAGTTGTAGCTAATTCTGAAGGTTGCTTAAATAAAGAAATATATAATAGTTAATATTAAAAGGAGTATCTAAACTTAATATAGATACTCCTTAATTTATTATTTATCTTTCTTTAATTACTGCTTTCCTAATTAATAAAAATGCAATACCTGATAAAACTACTACTAATATTAAAAATGTTAGTATACAAGCAAACACATTTACCGGATTAAATCCAAATATATAATCAAGAAACTTATTTATTTTCATTGTTAACCCTGGATTTCTTATCGAAAAATTCCCACTAAATATTATAAATCCCACTGGAATAACTGATACAATAACTTTTACATATTTGTTAGATCTATAATAAATCATATTAATAACTATTCCAACTATATAAGCTACAAGATAAAATGAAAATTGAAATAATATTGTATTTAAAATTGTGGTAAAACTATTACTTTGTACCCACATTCCATTAAAAACATTATTCATCCCATCCACTAGGTTCCCATAAGCCATATCATATAAAGTAGGATTTCTAATAAAAATATTATTTGCTCTATTTATAATAATATCTATGATTGACATAATTAAAGCCAATGGAATACTTGATATTAATAACCCCTTAATAAATGTCCTTCTAGATATACCATTACTTTTAGCAAAATAGAAATTTGATTTAAAGGAGTTTAATCCACAAACAAATAAGAAAATTACAGTTGCAAATTCTATACCTGACATTGTACTTTTTAATCCACCAACATAATTACCTATACATAAAGCCATAACTATAGCAATAAAAATCAAATAGTATACCATTGCTGATTTCATAACCGATTGGATATTCATTTTTGCAATTCTTAAACTTTTCATATTAAACTTCCTCCTTTTCAGTTAAATATATAAATAACTTTTGCAATTCAACCTTTGAAAACTTCAACCCCAAATCTTCTGCTAACTTTTTATCTTCTTTAGTTAAATTACCTATTATAGTTGCAGATTTAAATGATGTTATTTCTTCAACATTTACTATATTTTTTGCTTCTACAAATTTATCAATATTTTCAGTTAAACCTGAAACTGTATATGCCTTTTTTAATAACTCTTCTGCTTCATCACTACTTATAACTTTGCTATTATTCAAAATAATTACCTTTTCTATTAAGTTTGAGACTTCTTCAATAATATGAGTAGATAAAATTATAGTTTTAGGACTTTTAATATAATTTTCCATTAACACTTTATAAAACAACTCTCTATGATTTGCATCAAGTCCAAGTACTGGCTCATCAAATATTAAAACATTTGCATTTGAAGCAAGTGTAGTTATTATTTTACATATGGAGTTATATCCTGTAGAAAGATTTTTTATCTTAGTATTTATATTTAAATTAAATTTCTTTGCTAATTCTAAAGCATATTCACTATCAAAATTATTATAAAATTCTTTAGTCCATTTAAATATTTCTTTTACTTTATAATCTTCCGGATATAAAGTTCTTTCCGTCATAAAATATATCTTTTCTAAAGCGTTATCATTCTCATAAACATTTTCGCCATCAATAGTTATTTCACCTGAATCTACTACTGCTCTATCTGTAATTAAATTTAATAAGGTAGTCTTTCCAGCTCCATTTCTTCCTAATAGCCCATAAATTTTATTTTCTTCAAATGTTATATTTATATTATTTAAGACTTGCTTTTTGTTATAACTCTTACTGACCTTTTTAATCTCTATTATAGACATATCTTTACCCCTCTTTATTAATCATCTTTATAATATCTTCTATTGATATATTTAACTTCTTTGCCTCATCTAAAAGTGTAACTATATAATCATTAAAAAAGCTTTCTTTCCTTTTGTTCATTAACAATTCTTTACTTCCCTTTGAAACAAACATCCCAACACCTCTTTTTTTATATATAACTCCTTCATCAACTAAAATATTAAATCCCTTCCCTACTGTAGCAGGATTTATTTTATATTTCACTGATATCTCTGTAGTTGATGGTATCATTTCATCCTCTTTGAATATTCCTTTTATAATACTATCTTCTATTGCTTGCGCTACTTGAATGTAAATAGGAATATCGTTGTTAAATTCTATAATCATATTATATATCCAACCTCCTTTTTATTAGTTTGTTAATTAGTTAATTACTTATATAACTAACTATATAACCAATCGCTGTTTTTGTCAATATTTAACTTGTATATTTTTACATCAAAAAAGGAGTTTACACTTAATCACAAGCATTAACTCCTTTAATCTATCTATACTATATATTTATTATTTCAAATTTATTAAGCAATCTTCTCTATAAAAATCACTCAATACTTTATTTAATCTAACTTATTATCATACATATATATTTCATCCTATTTATATTCTAAATTTATTCCTATTTAATAAAGGGCTCTTCACTTGATTATTTTTAATATAACTTATTTATTGTATAATAGAACTATTATTATTTTAAAATTGAGAGGAGTACTATTTAATGAAAGAATTAGAAACTAGAGTAATGGATATTGATGTTGATGATATTAGAAATAAAATGAAATCTTTAGGTGCAATTAAAGTTAAATCTGAAGACCAAGTTAATGAAATATATGATTTTGAAGATGGTAGACTTTTAGCTAATAAGGGATATGCTAGAGTTAGAACTACTATTGATAGACTTACAGGAAAAGAAACTGTATTTATGACTACTAAAAAAATGTTAAGTCAAGGCACTTTTAAAGTTATGGAAGAAAATGAAACCATTGTTGAAGATGGAGAAATGGCTAGAAGGATATTTAAATCTTTAGGTCTTGTACTTCAAGAATCTATTTCTAAATATAGAGAAAGCTATAAAATTAATGATTCTTTAATTGAAATTGATATTAATGATAAGAGTTTTTGTCCTTTCCCATACTTAGAAATTGAAACTACTTCTGAAGAAAAGCTTGAAGAAATTCTTAAATTAATTGGTTATACTTTAGCTGACACTACTTCTAAGACTATTTATGAAATTTTAGCTGAAAGAGGAATCGAAGGAGAAATCAAAGGGCGATAATTCAGTTTCAACGTATAATAGCGAAAAAAAGAAATATTATACTTCCGGGAATTAGTTAAATCTCACCTTGAATTTATATAATTGATTCCAGATAATTTGCTAAAGATTATAAACTCACTATGTTCAAACATATAATCTTCTTCACACAAATTATCTTCCATCAATTATTAAATTCTACGGTTCAATTTCAATATTCCCTTCAATATAATATTTCTTTTTTCTATATATGCATAGTAAAGTAAATTATAGTTGCAATCGCCATACCACTACTTTAATTATAAACATTACTAATATTACATTTGCGTTTTTTTAATTATCAGATGTGCGGTTTTAGTCACAATCCAATTTGAATTAATAACTTTATACTATTTTATAGTTCTAAATTCAAAGCCTTGGCTTTGTAAGTACTCTATTATTCTTGGAAGAGCTTTTACTGTTTCCTCTTTCCCATATGTATCATGCATTAAAAGAACTACACTATCTGCATTAGGTCCTAAAGCTTCTACACTTTCTTTAGTACATTGTACTAATTCATCAGAATTTTTCATTTTCCCTTCAGCATCTTTATTTAATGCATTCCAATCAACATTATAGTATCCATTCTGTTCCATAGCTTCCTTCATTGCAGTACGACCTTCCCATGACCAATATCCACCCGGCAATCTAATAACTCTTGTTGAGAAATCTTCACCTAATACTGCTTTCATTGAATTTTGACTTTTCTCAAGATCTGATACAATGTTATTTACATTCATAGTTCTATTAGGATATAAATATGAATAATCGTGACCATATGTATGATTTGCTATTGCATGTCCTCTTTTAACTTCTTCTTTTAATATTTCTTTTGCTTCATCGCTCTTATCTATGGATGAACCTAAAACAAAAAATGTTGCTTTAACATTATATTTATCCAATATGTCTAATACTTGTGGTGTATTTGTTGTTGATGGTCCATCATCGAAAGTTAAATAAACTACCTTTTTACCATCAGTTCTTACTGGATAATGTTTTGTTCCATTTAAAAGCCCTTTAGTGTTTTCAGCAACCATTGCAGCATCATCAGCATTAGGGTCTTCTTCAAATGATAAGTAACCACTATTATCTAATTTATTTTCTTCTACTTTATCTTTATCATCTGATTGATCTTTATTATTTTCTACTTCATTTTCATTATTAGATTCTGTATTATTACTTGTCCCATTTTGATTTTCATTAGGAATTGTAATTTGTAACTTTTGTTCTTCATGCTTTGGTATAAATTTAATACATAAAACTATCGACACTGCTATTAATATACTCCCCAATATAATCGCTACTTGTCTTTGTTTTCTTTTCTTCTTATTTCGCTTCCTCATTCTTTTACCCATCCTTTGCTGACATCCCTTCACTGATTTATATTTTATTTTAAGTTTACTTAATATATAAACATTTTCTCCTCACTACTAATATACAATATAACTATAGTCGAATTCGTTACAAAAGTGTTACAAATAAATAAAATCTAAATACAATAATATTTATTAGACTTTTTACCTTTAAATAAAGTTCCAATAATTATATTTTTATAAAAAAATAAAAGGATAAGACAAAACTTATCCTAATTTTTAATCTGCATTAATTTCTATTATTTAATTGTTCTAAATTCAAATCCTTTATCTTGTAAGTATTCTATTATTTGAGGTAATGCTTTTACTGTCTCTTCTTTTCCATATGTATCATGCATTAGAAGGACAACACTATCTGCATCTGGGCCTAATCTTTCTATATTTTCCTTAGTTTTTTGAACTAATTCATCAGCAGTTTTTGCAGCTCCCTGCGCATCTTCATTTAATGCATTCCAGTCAATATTACAATATCCAGTTTCAATCATCTTATCTCTCATAGGTGTACGACCTTCCCATGACCAATATCCACCTGGAAATCTAATAACTCTCGTTGAAAAATCATCACCTAATATTTCTTTCATTATATCATTATTTTTCTCAACATCTGATACAATATTATCTACATTCATAGTTCCATTAGGATATAAATAAGCATAATCATGTCCATATGTATGATTTGCTATAGCATGTCCATTTTCAGCAATATCCTTTAGTACATCTTTCTCACCATTTCCGGCTTCTAACATCTTCCCTAAAACAAAAAATGTTGCTTTAACATTATATTGATCTAATATATCTAATATTTGTGGTGTATTTGTCGTTGATGGTCCATCATCAAAAGTTAAGTAAACTACTCTTTTACCATCTGTTCTTACCGGATAATTTTTTGTTCCATTTAAAAGCCCTTTAGTATTTTCAGAAACCATAGCTGCATCATCTGCATTAGGATCATCCTCTAATTTTATATAATTAACATTGTTTTTTGAGTCAACTTCTAACTCTTCTCCAACTACTTGATCATTTTGAACTAATTCATCTTCTTTATTAGACTCATCTAAACTACCATTTTCTTTATTACTCGCTATACTTTCTTTTAAAGTACTATTTTCTTTTTTAGGAATAAACTGTACTCCTATTATTGTTACAGCAACTACTATCACACATATAATTAAGACAGTAATATTTTGCTTTTTAATTGTATCCATTTTACTTCTCTTGCTATTATACTTTTTCCCTATCATTATTTTCCCCCCTACTGATATAATCGATCTGTTAAGTTATATGAACATTGCTCTTCTCAACCTAAGGAAATACAATAAGTTTGCGAGACTAAATAATAC
>NZ_JAASHD010000042.1:0-30287 GCF_019734375.1 Clostridium sp. K04 | reverse complement strand
TAATAATCCTAATTTTCCTATTTTTTCATCTCTAATTAATATTCACTTTTTAAAAGATCAATTATGCTCATCCCTATAATTACTTTAGAAATTGATTTTAAAATAATATTTTTTAATAATGAAATAACTAGGAATAGTATTAATGCAAGAGGAATTAATATTTTTAATGATTCTAAGTATCCTGAAATTATAGTACTAGTGTATTGAGATGATGGAATACTAATTAAAATTTTTGAATTATCTATTGAGGTTACATACACATAGTTACAATCTTTAGAATAATTTTTGATTAAGTAAGAAGTGTCAATAGGAGACCACCATGTATAGAAGCCAGGTGAAAACTCATCAATTGATCCATCTTTTATCCAGTTTAATCCTAATGATGAATAATCATTATTAGGTAAATTACTAATTATTTTATTATTAAAGTCTACTAAATAGAAACTTATAGTGGAGTCGGAGGTAGAAACATATACGTTTAAAATATCTAATAATTTGGATACGTGAATAGGATTATTTAGCTTTAAATTGCTTTTTTCTTCTATTGTCCAATTTTCAATTTTATCATTAACATAATCAGAAGCAAGATGTAAATCTTCTGTTACTTTTAAATTAACTTCTTTTTCTGTATTAATAACTGCAATTATCACAAAGACTATAACAGGGATTATAACACTAGCTATTAGAGTATACGTTAACAAATTTGATAAAGTTAGCTTTTTTTCGTGTTTAGTAGGTAATGGTACTATTTTTCTTAATGAAATATATTGCAAAAATAAATCTGCAACTAATGCATTGAAAATTTTATTTAAAAATATTATTAAGAAAAAAAATACTGTATTGATATCAAGTGAACTGTTTGTAAAGTATAAGTTAATCAACATTAAAGGAAGTGATATTATTAATATAAATAATAAAGCATTCATTAAAATATTTTTTTTGTTTTTTTGATATAAAAACCACATAAAATATACTTGTAAAAATTCAATTGTTGACAATATGTTGAAATCGTTTGTAAAAAAGAGAATAATATTTATTAACAATATAATGAAAAAACTACTCTTTCCATTAGCAAGTCCAATTATTATAAACAGTGAAATACTGCTTAGTGTTATTGGAAATGCAAAGTTAATGTTTTGAAGTAGTAATTCACTTATAATTGCTAAAATACTAAAAAGAAAAATTAAGAAATATTTTAAGTAAATATTGTATTTTTTGGTTAATGTTAATGAATTCATAATATATTTATCCCACCTATTAATTATAAAATTATATTGAAAACCTCCTATAATTAATTTTAGCATCTTCAACAATAAATGTCTATAATTGTATAAATAAAATAAAAATAGTAAAAAAATACGAAAAAATATATATTTTTACTATAATTTACATTAAAATTAATAAGATTTATCAAAGTTTAATTATGATTAAATTTAAATTAAGAATTAAATATAAAACATGCAAAAACTTATTATTTAGAATATTTTTATATAAATAAAGGAGTATATATGAAAAAAATATTTATAAATGGAATTTTTATAGTATTATTAATAGAATTATATCTTGCTAAAGGAAATGAAAGTATGATTCAGATTAAAGTACCTGATTCATATGGTGCACCAAAAACATATTATCAAAAGTATTTTAATCATGATTATAATACAAATGATTATAGTAAAAAAAATGATTTGATAAATAAAGATAATAATGAATATGAGAATAAAATAGATTTTTATTTTGATGATTATGATTACTACAATAATTATTACGATTATGATTATTATGATGAAAAGTATGATTACTATCAACATCATTATTATGATGATGAAGGATATTAAATTGATATATAGGAAATTATGTTTATTAAGTGTTATCTGATTTGACAAAGAAACATAAGAGGAATAAACTTAGGATAAATAATACCAAATAAAGAGGTGAAATAAATGTCAAATTGTAATTCATGCCCAAGTAATGGCGAATGTGGAAAAGAGGAAGAAAAATGTGGTATTCAAAATAATCCATCAAATAAAATAAAAAACATTATAGCTGTAATGAGTGGAAAAGGTGGAGTAGGAAAATCTACTATGTCTGTAATGTTAGCAAGACAGCTTGTTCAAAGGGGATATTCTGTAGGAATTTTAGATGCAGATATTACGGGTCCTAGTATCCCAAGATTACTTCATATAGAAGAACAAAGAGCAATGGGGACTGAAAAATTAATTTTCCCTGTAGAAAGTAGTGAAGGAATTAAAGTTATGTCTTTAAATCTTGTTGTGGAAAAGGAAGACGAAGCTGTAATTTGGAGAGGTCCTGCAATAGTAAGTGTAGTAAATCAATTTTGGACTGGAGTATATTGGGGAGAATTAGATTACTTAATAATAGATATGCCACCAGGAACAGGGGATGTTCCTCTGACAGTAATGCAGTCTATTCCTATTAAAGGGGTAGTAATGGTTTCTATTCCTCAAGATATGATTTCTATGATTGTTTCTAAATCAATAAATATGGCTAGAAAAATGAATATTGATGTATTTGGAGTAATAGAAAATATGAGCTATATTAAATGTCCAGATTGTGATAAAACAATAAAATTGTTTAATGGTGAAA
Organism: Clostridium sp. K04; assembly: GCF_019734375.1. NCBI lineage: Bacteria > Bacillati > Bacillota > Clostridia > Eubacteriales > Clostridiaceae > Clostridium > Clostridium sp. K04. The sequence continues at coordinate 27,680 of NZ_JAASHD010000042.1, read as the reverse complement.
ATACAGAAAAGTTCTTAAAGGATATGAATGTAGAACTTTTAGGAGAGTTACCTATGCATAGGGCAATAACTAATTATGGATCATTAGAATTAATTGAAGAAGAGGAAGAAATTGCTGAATTGTTTGATCCTATAGTTGAAAAGGTAATAGCAAAATCAAAGAAAAAATTAATGTTATAAATTTATATTTAAAAAAGTATCTAAGCTTTTTATAGCAGCTTAGATACTTTTTGTTTATGTTAAGTTTTTTTGAAATAAATAGTATATAATTGATATAAAAGTTAAAATTTGCTATAATTTTAAATAAAACGTTTAATAAAGGTGAATGAGAATGGCAACAATAAAAGAAATTGCAAGAGAAAGTGGTGTATCAATTGCAACAGTATCTAACATCATACATGGGAAGCCAGGGGCAAGTGATGAGACCAGAAAAAGGGTAATGGATGTAATAAAAAAATTAGATTATACACCAAATGTAATTGCGCAAAATTTGAAGCAAAAAAATACTAAAACTATTGGAGTAATTACAGAAGACTTAACAGTATTTAATACTGCTAATATAGTAGATGGAATTAATGAGTATTGTGATGAACAAGGTTATCAATTGGTGCTTGGAAATCTAAGATTATATAAAAAATATGATAAAAATTTTTATAACTCTGATAAATATTATAAAAGAGTTAATGAAGAATTTAAATTAATGATATCTAAGCAAGTAGAGGGAATTATATATATTGCATGTCATTGTAGGGAACTTAAGTGTATTCCTGAAAAATTTCCAATACCTATTACAATAGCATATAGTTTTGTAAAATCAGATAAATTTTCTTCGATAATTTTTGATGATGAGGAAGCAGCATATGATGCTACATGTAGACTTATTCAAAATGAAAATGAAAAAATTGGAGTAATATGTGGATTACAACAAAGTATACATACTCAAGAAAGATTAAGAGGATATCAAAGAGCTTTATATGATAACAATATACTTTTTAATCCTAGTTTTTTATATTATGGGGATTGGGAAAGGGAATCAGGATATGAAGCAGCTGAAAGGTTAGTTGAACAAGGTATTACAGCAATTTTTTCAATGAATGATGTTATGGCAGGAGGAGTATATGACTACTTAAATAATAAAAGTATATTAATTGGTAAAAATATTTCTATTATAGGTTTTGACAATAGGGAAGTAAGTCAAGCGTATAACCCTAAATTAGCAACTATGGCATTACCATTGTATGAAATAGGAAGAAAATCAGCGCAAGTATTAATTAAATCCTTGGTAGAGAATAATAAAAAGATTACAAATAAAATATACAAAATAAAATGTAAATTTATAGAGGGAAATTCCTTAAGAAAAATATAGTACTTATAGGTATAACATAGAAAAGCTATGATATACCTATTTTTTTTATTAAACGTTTAAGTATAAATATTAAGAACAAATTAAATTAGTTTATATTATTATTTAGAGATAATAAGAGAAGAAAAGAGATATATTGGGATAATTATGAAAAAGAGATTAGGGATGAATTTTAAAATAAGTAAAAATATGGTATAAATATATTAGAAAGTAATTAAACGTTTTAGTAAACAATAGGGAGGAGTCAAAATGGGATTAGAGAATAATAAAAAGTTGAAATCAGTTAATCTGCAAAAAATAAAAATTAATGATGCCTTTTGGACTAAATATACTAAGTTAGTCAAGGATGTAATAATTCCTTATCAGTGGAATATATTAAATGATAATGTTAAGGGCGCTGAACCAAGTCATTGCTTGAAGAATTTTAAAATTGCAGCAGGAGAAAGTAGTGGTGAATTTGGTGGAGCAGTTTTTCAAGATACAGATGTAGCAAAATGGTTGGAAGCAGTAGCGTATACTTTAGCAACAGATAAAGATAAAAACTTAGAAGCTACTGCAGATGAGGTAATAGATTTAATAGGAAGAGCTCAATGCGAAGATGGATATTTGAATACTTATTTCACTATAAAGGAGCCAGAATTAAGATGGACAAATTTAATGGAGGGACATGAGTTATATACAGCAGGACATTTATTAGAGGCTGCTATAGCATATTATAATGCTACAGGAAAAGATAAATTTTTGAATATTATGATTAAATTTGCTGATTTGATTTGTGATACTTTTGGAAAAGAAGCAGGAAAAAATCATGGATATCCTGGACATCAGGAGATAGAATTAGCATTAGTTAAGTTATATGAAATTACAAATGAAAAAAAGTATATAGATATGGCAAAATATTTTATAGATGAAAGAGGGAAATCTCCTAATTACTTCCTAGAAGAACAAAAGAGTGAAAAATTTAAAAGGATTTTTCCAGAATTTGATGGGTATAGTCCATTATATTCACAATCACATTTACCAGTAAGAGAACAGAAAACAGCAGAGGGACATGCTGTAAGAGCTGTTTATATGTATTGTGCTATGGCGGATTTGGCATGTGAATATAATGATAGCGAATTATTTAAAGCTTGTGAAATATTATGGAAGAATATAGTTGATAAAAGAATGTATATAACAGGAAGTATAGGATCATCAGGATTATTAGAAAGATTTACAACTGATTATGATTTACCTAATGATAGTAATTATTCAGAAACATGTGCATCTATAGGGTTAGCTTTATTTGGATTAAGAATGGCTAAGATAACAAGAAAAGCAAAATATATAGATGTAGTAGAAAGAGCATTATATAATACGGTGATTTCTGGAATTTCTATGGATGGAAAGAGTTTCTTTTATGTAAATCCGTTAGAGGTATGGCCAGACTCTTGTTTATCACGTACAAGTAAAGAACATGTAAAACCAGTAAGGCAAAAATGGTTTGGTGTAGCATGTTGCCCCCCTAATATAGCAAGAACATTAGCTTCATTAGGACAATATATTTATATGAAGGCTAAAGACACTTTATATATTAATTTATTTGTTTCAAATACATCAGTAGTAGAATTGGAAGAAAAGAATATTTATGTTGAACTTGTTACAGACTTCCCAAATGACAATAATATAAATTTAAAGGTATCATCTAACAATGATAATAAGGCTTCAATTGCAATTAGAATACCTGATTATGCAGAGAATTTTAATATAACTATAAATGGTAAAAGTTGCTTATTTGAAGTAAATAAAGGATTTGCAGTTATTAATGGAAGTTTTAATGATGATATTATAAAAGTTAAATTTGATTCACCGGCAAGATTTATGTATTCAAATCCATTATTAAGAGCTGATTTTGCAAAAGTAGCAATAACAAAAGGTCCATTAGTATATTGTTTAGAGGAAGTTGATAATGGAAGTAATCTTTCAGGAATTATGGTTAATACCGCGGAGGAAATTAGTGAAATATATGATGAAAATTTATTAGGGGGAACAACTTTATTATATGTTAATGGAAAAAAAGTAGATGACAAAAATTCAAGTAGAGAAAAATTGTATTTAAATAAAAGACCTGTTTTAAATGATATTAAATTAAAGGCAATACCATATTGTTATTGGGGTAATAGGAAAAAAGGTGAAATGATTGTTTGGATGAAGGCTGATATTATTTAAATCCAATATTGAAATGTAAGTATAATATGGATTATTATTATTTTAAAAAATAATTATAAATATTATTGTAAGTACAATATTTAGATTTTTAATTAATTGTCAATAAAATGCAGAAAATATTTTCAATGTTTTGGAAAAAATAACTGGAAATGTATTGACAATATTAGGTGCTATTAGTTACAATAATATTGTACTAATTCAAGAAAATGAAAATAAAATAATTGGATAAAAGTATGTAAGGAAAAAAGGGTGGAAATTTATTAAATGTCTACATAAGCAATAGCTTTTGTAATATATATTATGTATTTATGGAGGGATATTATGGTTAAGATGAAAACGTTTAAGAGGTTAATGGGATTAATACTAGCCACATCAGTAACTACGGGGTTAATGGTTGGATGTGGATCAAGTAGTAATAGTGGTACTGGAAGTTCGAACTCTTCAAGTGAATCTGATAGTGATGAAACTTCAGATGAGTCTTCAGAAGAGGAAGCACAAATATTAACAGCAGGTGATGAAAATGGTACTGAACTTGAAATGTGGACATTCGTTGAATTACATGCTCAGTTTTATCAAGAAATGGTTAAAGAGTGGAATGAGCAAAATCCAGATAAGACAATTAATTTAAAATTAACAGTTTTACCTTATGGAGATATGCATACTAAATTACAATCTTCATTATTAGCAGGAAAGGGTGCTCCAGATTTATGTGATATTGAAGTTGGACAATTTCCTAATTTCTTAAAAGGTGTACCACAATTAGAAACTTTAACAGATGTAGTTGAACCTTATAAAGATTCTATAGTTGAATCAAGACTTAATCTTTATAGTTCAGATGGAGAAGTATATGGTTTACCAACACATGTTGGAGCAACAGTTGCATTCTATAATACTGAATTATTAGAAGCTGCAGGTATTGATTATACAACAATTAAAACTTGGGATGACTTTAAAGAAGCAGGTAGTAAATATTATGATGCTACTGGAAAATATTTAGGAACAGCTGATACAGGTTCTATATGGACTGAATCATTAATGATATCAGAACTTGGAAGTGATTATACTGATGATAAAGGTAATCCACAAATTGATACACCTGAAATGGAAAAGGTGCTAACAACATTAAAGGATCTTCAAGATAGTAATGCTATTGCAACAATTGCAGGTGGACAACCTGATAATGAAGAAGCTTTTGGTGAATACAACAATGGAAATTATGCTTGTGCTATTATGCCAATGTGGTATATGTCAAGATTTATTAACTATATGCCAGAGTTATCAGGTAAAATTGCTATAGCTCCAGCTCCTGTTTTTGAAGAAGGTCAAGACCGCTCAGTTGGTGGGGGAGGTACTGGTACTGTTGTTACTAACCAATGTGAAGCTAAGGATTTAGCTAAAGAATTCTTAGCATTTGCTAAGCTTTCAGAAGAAGGTAATATAAAGGTTTGGGAAATACTAGGCTTTGATCCAGTTAACACTGCTGTTTGGGATAACGAAGAAGTTACTAATAATCCAGATAACCAATATGTTCAATACTTCCAAAACAATCCTTTTGATGTTTTAAAAGAAATAAGAGATGAAATTGGATTATGCAAAGTTGTTGCTAATAGCCCTTCAATTAATGAAGTATTCTGTACTACAACTTTAAATAGTATATTCGAAGATGGAGAAAGTGTAAAAGATGCTTTAGATTATGCTAAGGATGAAGTTGATAACGCAATTCAATAATAATATTTTTTAATAAATGCAAAATCCATCATAGGAGATGGGTTTTGCATAATTTATAGAGGGAGGTAACAAAGTGGTAAAAAGATTTATATATAATAAAAAGGTTGCTCCATATGTATTTATATTACCATTTATAATTATATTTTTAGTTTTCTTTATATCACCTATGGCAAGAACAATAATAATGAGCTTTCAATCAGTTTTACCAGGAATAACTGAATGGGTTGGTTTTGATAATTATAGTAGATTATTAGGTGATAAAGTATTTCTTAAAGCTATTATGAATAGTATGAAATACATGCTTTGGACATTGGTTTTATTAATACCAATTCCAATGTTATTAGCTACAGTTTTAAATAGTAAATTTGCAAAAGGAAGAGAATTCTTTAAATCAGCTCTTTATTTACCTGCATTAACATCTGTAGTTGTTGCTGGTACAATTTTTAGATTAGCATTTAGTGAATTAGATGGTGCAGTAATGAACTCTATTATAGGTTTCTTTGGAATGGATCCTATAAAATGGTTAAAAGGTGCAGGAACTGGATTTTTCGCATTATTATTATTAGCATGCTGGAGATGGACAGGTGTTAATATGTTATATTTCTTATCAGGACTTAAGAACATACCTGATGAACTTTATGAATCAGCAGATATTGATGGTGCAAACGCAGTACAAAAATTCTTTTATATAACTGTTCCACAATTAAAGCCAACAATAGTTTATGTATTAACTATTTCTATTTATGCTGGATTAGCAATGTTTACAGAAAGTTATATGATTTGGGGAGGAAATTCTTCACCTAAGAACATAGGTCTTACAATCGTAGGATATTTATATAGACAAGGTATTGAAAAGAATGCAATGGGTTATGCATCTGCAGTTGGAATTATACTATTTATTATTGCAATGACAATTAATATGATTCAATTAAAATTAAATGGAACATTTTCAAAGGAGGAGGGATAAGCAATGTCTACTTTAGAAGTATCAAGAGATATAGAAAAACCAATAAAGAAACAAGTTACAAGAAATAAGAAACGTTTAGCATTACAAGTATTGATATTTGTCTTATTCGCAATTTTATCAGTTATTATACTTATTCCATTTTACATTTTAGTTATTTCTTCATTTAAGCCAGGTAATGATTTAATACGTTATGGAATAAACTTAAAGTTAGAATTTGATAAGATGTCCTTAGATAACTTTATATTCTTATTTACTGGTCAGCATCAATATTTTACATGGTTCTTTAACAGTTTGTTTTTAACAGCAGTATCAGTAATAGTTACATTATTTGTATGTGCAGCAGTAGGATATGGATTTGCAATGTATGATTTTAAGGGTAAAAATTTTCTATTTATTTGCGTATTATTTGTTATGATGGTTCCTTTTGAAATATTAATGGTGCCTATGTATAGTCAAATAATTGATATGGGTCTTATTGATACTTATACGGGTATCGTATTGCCAGGTATAACTAGTGCATCTACAGTATTTTTCTTTAGGCAATATCTATTAGGGATACCAAAAGATTTAATTAGTGCCGGTAGAATAGATGGTGCTTCAGAATATGGTATATTCTTTAGAATTATTATTCCGATTATGAAACCAGCATTTGCTGCAATGGCAATATTAAATACTATGGGTGCTTGGAATAATTTATTATGGCCTTTATTAGTCTTAAAAACAGATACAAAATTTACTTTACCAATAGGTTTAAATACATTGCTAACACCATATGGAAACAACTATGATTTATTGATAGTAGGATCATTCTTCTCAGTAATTCCAGTATTAATAATATTCTTATGTTTCCAAAAATACTTTGTTGATGGTATGACAGCAGGAGCTGTAAAGGGATAAAGCGGAAGAGTAAGGTACCTTATGAGCAAAAAAGCTAAAATGATAATAAATAAAGATTTTAAGATTTCAGAAATAGATTTAACTAAGTGAGGGTATTATTACTTTTCAATTAGGTAAAGCATCTTGTAATGTAATAAGATTAGGAAAAAAATAAGGGTAAATATATTTGCTGAGCATCTTGGATTTGCAATTATTAGTGTACTATAGTAGTTTTTTAAATCGCTTTGTAATTTACTTGCAGATTAATATTAATAAAAATTAAAAAGTGGTGTTTACAAGAAGGAGTGTCGCAGAATGTTAAAGGAAATTGAACTAAGTTATAGTGATAAAAATGAGATGCTTAGTGTTATTAAAGCATTAGCAAATGAGGCTAGAATTAATATTTTAGAGTTATTAGATGATGGGTGCTTAAATGTAAATGAAATAGCGGAGAAGCTAGATATGCCAGTATCTACAACAGCTTTGAATATTAAAATATTAGAAGAAGCTGGTTTAGTAATGACAGAGTTACAACCAGGAATTAGAGGTTCGATGAAGGTTAGTAGTAAATCATGTAGAGATGTAATTATTAACTTAGATAGTAAACAAAGTAGGGCACTAGAAAATAGTATATATATAAATATGCCAATAGGAAGTTATAGTGATTGTATTGTAAAACCATCTTGTGGATTAGTCGGAGAGAAAGGAAGCATAGGTAAATTTGATAAGCCAAGCAGTTTTTATTATCCTGAAAAAGTTAATGCACAATTGTTATGGTTTTATAAAGGATATATAGAATATAAATTTCCATATGAATCTATAAAAAATTCTAATATAACAATGTTAGAACTTTCAATTGAAATGTGTTCAGAAGCACCATTTTATAGGAATGATTGGCCTTCAGATATAACATTATGGGTAAATGATATAGAAGTAGGGACTTGGACTAGCCCAGGAGATTTTGGAGGAAGAAGAGGGAAAAATAATCCACAATGGTGGCCTGATAATATTAATCAATATGGGCTTTTGAAATACTGGAGAATCAAAAAAGATGGTACTTATATTGATAATATGAAATTATCAGATAAAAAAATTAGTGAATTTAAATTAGAAGATAATGATTATATAAGTGTAAAAATTGGTATAAAGGAAGAAGCAAAAAATATCGGGGGGATAAGTATTTTTGGTAAGAGTTTTGGAGATTATCCACAAGATATTGTAATGAAATTGGAATACGACAAAATTAAAGAGTAAAAAGAGTGGTATTAGAAATGGAGGTCATTATGGCAGTTAAAGAAATCGTAAAACCTATTATATTACAAAGGGCAGATCCATGGATATATAAACATACAGATGGATATTATTATTTTACAGCATCTGTTCCAGAATATGATAGAATTGAAATAAGAAAATCAAAAACTATAAATGGATTAGCAGAATCGGAAGCAGTAACTGTGTGGAGAAAGCATAAAGAAGGAATGTTAAGTGCAAATATATGGGCACCAGAAATTCATTATATCGATGGAAAATGGTATGTATATTTTGCAGCTGCTAGAACGACTGAAACTAAAGAAGGATTATTTGATCATAGGATATTTGTTTTAGAAAATGAAAGTGAAAATCCATTAGAAGGATCGTGGGTAGAAAAAGGGCAATTAAAAACTAATTGGGAGTCATTTGCATTAGATGCTACTACTTTTGAACATAAAGGAATTAGATACTTAGTTTGGGCTCAAAAAGATCCTAATATATGTGGAAATTCAAATTTATATATTGCAAAAATGAGTAATCCTTGGACAATTGAAGGAAAACAAGTAATGATTACAGAGCCAGAGTATGATTGGGAAAAGATAGGCTTCCTTGTTAATGAAGGGCCTGCTGTTATAAATAGAAATGGTAAGATATTCATTTCATATTCAGCAAGTGCAACTGATTTTAATTATTGTATGGGAGTTCTAATAGCTGATGAAAATAGTGATTTATTAAATAAAGATTCTTGGCATAAATCAGAAACACCAGTTTTTAAGACTGATGAAGAAAAGGAAATATACGGACCAGGTCATAGTTGTTTTACTGTTTCAGAGGATGGAAAAACAGATATGTTGGTATATCATGCTAGAAATTATAAAGATATAGTAGGAGATCCATTATATGATCCAAATAGACATACTTTTATTAAGAAATTAAGTTATGATAATAATGGAAATATAATATTTAGTTAAAGTGCAAATAAACTTAGCAGGTAATTATAAAGTTACCAGCTAAGTTTATTTTTATTATATAATATTATTAAATGTAAAAATATATTAATTATTATTAGATTCTATTTCATTACTATAGTTTTCACCGATAACCCTATCATAAGTGATTAAATCAAGTTCAGCATTTCTCTCATTAGAACTTTGAACACTTGGAGAGTAAAGTGGATAGTCATTCATAATACTTTTCATAGTACTAGTAAACTTTGTATCTTCACTGCCAATCATATCAGTTACTACATAAGGAATATAAAAAGCTGAAATAGTTTTATCATCTTTATCTAAAATGCTTGAATTATAATTGTTCCAAATAATATATTTTTGAGTATAGATTAATTCAGAATTAGCATCTGAAACCCCTAGTCTGTTATAAACATCATCATCAGGAGTAAAGAATGGGAAATGATCCCCAACAAATACTAAAACAACATCCTCATCAAAATCTTTAAGCCAATTAGTAAATTCTCTTAAAGTATCACTTGTTTCTTTTATACCGGCTAAATAGTATGATAATTGATCAGCGCCTTCAGCAGTTTCTTCGTAGTAAGGCTGATGATTTTGCATTGTAGTAGCAAAAATATAACTTGGATTATCACTTGATTCTAGTACTGATTTTATTTGATTAAATACACTTTCATCTGAAATATACCTTCTAAATTTAGTAGTTTCTACTGTCATATTATCATCAAAGTATAAGTTATCAAAGCTATATTGAGAGTAAAGAGTTTCTCTATCATAAAAACTTTTACTAAAAGGATGAATATAAGTAGTAGAATATCCTAAATTTTTAAAGTATTTAGGTATTGTATCGATTATTTCTTGCTTTTTTAGTAAGTTTTGTGGAACAGATGGTGTATTAATTGCATAGGTTGGGAGACCAGTTAATAATTCAAATTCAGTTCTTGTTGTATATCCTCCAAAGGTTGGAACAATACAATTACCTATATATCCTTCAGATCCTACTTGGTCGAATCCAGAGTATATATCTTCATCAATATTAAGAGAATCAAACACTCTAAAATCACTAAATGATTCAGACATAATAAATATAACATTAGGTTTATTTTCATCAGATGTTATATTATCTGAATTTGTAGTTTTACTATCATCTGAATCTTTATTTTCAGAAGAAAATAATTCGTTTATAGAATCATAACTATAATTCTCAGGTGGATTTACAATATCCATTAAATTTTCAGAGGTAGTCTTTGCTAAATACGGCAAAAATCCTATATCACTAAACTGTTCGTTACTTTCTAATATATTAGTAGCAACATTAGTTTCTATTTCAAATGCTGAAAATACTTTTGCTGAGATGGAAGTTGTTAATGCTATAGTTAACATTGCACTTATACTAGCACAAATGTAAATACGCTTTTTTAGTGAAAAATCTAGAATTAAATTATTTTTATAGGTAAAAACTATATATAGTATTAAAATTACTAAATTAAGCACTAAAGGATAAGTAATTTTTAATGATGCAAATTTTCCAACATCACTTAGATTTTTTGTCATTATTAAGTCACTAATAACTAAGTGACTTCCGCTAGTTTTATATTTAAAATATTCTACGCAAGATAGAATATAAAATATTCCACCATGAATTGTCATTGAGAGCCAGGCTTTATTTAAGATAAGAAAAATTAGTATAAATAGTATTGCAGATATTAATATATTAAATAATAAGATATTTGGCTTTGTTATTAAGAATGTCATTGTTTCAGTGAAATTTTGACAAATATTATATTCTAACAAAACAGATATCATTAATGGATATAAAATAACCAGTAAATATTTAAATATATTTTTGTAGTTTATTTTCATGATAGAATAATAACTCCTTTCGAATAATATATTTCGTATATTAATATATAACGAATATCAAATATATTATATACTTAAATGATAGATTTTGTAATTGTGTTAAGAGAATATTAAGAGAAATTTAATTGAATATATATTCATTGTTTATGAACTTAGTATAAAATAAAAATATTTTAACAAAAGAAGGTGATTTTTATGTTTGGAATACCATTAATTGAATGGGTTGGATATGCAGCATCAATAATGATTGCAATATCTTTATTAATGACTGATATATTAAAACTTAGAATAATTAATTCAATTGGATGTGTGCTGTTTGCAATTTATGGATTTATTGTAAAAGCCTATCCGGTAGGAATTATTAATACATTTATATTCTTTGTTAATATGTTTTACATATATAAATTTTCGAAAGAGTAACAATATAACGTCTTTAAAGTATAAAGCTTTAGAGGCGTTTTTATATATTATGAAAAGTACAATGCCATTAATTATATTATAAAATATGATTATAGTGTATAATTAAAATAAATTTATAATAATATAATGGAATCTTAAAATTTATTTCAAACTATAAGAAGCAAAAGAGGTGCAATATGGGGTTAATGGATTCAATATTAGGTTTGTATGATATGATGAAAAATGATTTTGGAGAGGAAAGAAAAAAGAAAAGAAATTTTAAATATATAAGAACCTATTTTGATATGGAAGAGCATGATGGATATACTTTAGATGATCAAACATGGGATGACTTTAATATGGATGAAGTATTTGAAAAGGTTGATAGAACATATAGTAGTGCTGGAGAAGCTATATTATATAAAATGCTTAGAAATCCACTTCATGATAAAAAGAAGTTAGATGAAAGAGATAAGTTTATTGAAGAATTAAGAAGTGATAGTGATTTAAGAACTAAGCTTCAGATGATTTATTTTAAGCTTGGTTATGATAGAAAAAATACTTTTTTAGATATGATAATGGAGCCTCTTGAGGAAAATAAAACTAAATATTATTTATATATCTTTTTTGGAAGAGTATTAATGCTTGGAACTATTATTTTATCAATATTATTTAAGGAACCATACTGGTTACTTGTTACTTTTTGTTTATTATGGGTAAATGTCTTTATTAATGATAAGGAAAGAAAGAATGTTAAATCACAAGGGTTATTATACTTAAGAAATATAATAATTTCTGCAAAAAAAATTCAAAAGATAAATAATCCTAAAATAAAAAATTATACTGATGAAATATCAAAGTTGTTAAAGGAATTAAAGGCAATTGATAGTGCTACAAGAACTATTCATTTGGCAAACGTTGGAGGAGGAGTTTTTGAGGTATTAACTATACCATTTTTATTAGAAGAAACTTCTTTTTACAGAGTAGCAAGCCTTTTAGGTGAAAAGAGAGAAGAAATTATAGATTTATATTATTTAGTAGGAGAAATAGAAAGTTATATATCAATTGCTTCTTATAAAGAAGAGATAAAAGGTAAATATACTAAGCCAGTATTCAATGATGAAGTAAATATCAATATAGTTGATGGAATACATCCACTTGTAAAAAATGCTGTAGCTAATTCTATTAAATTTGAAAAGAGGGGAATAGTTTTAACTGGGACTAATATGTCAGGTAAATCTACTTTCTTAAGAATGATAGGATTAAATATGATTTTTGCTCAAACTTTTAATTTCACTTTAACTAAAAAATATGAAGCTTGCTTCTTTAACATAGTATCATCTATTAGTCCAAGTGATGATGTTACTTTAGGAAAGAGTTTTTATATGGCAGAAGCAGAAGCATTACTTAGAATTATAAAAGCATTGGATTTGGAATTACCAGTATTTTGTCCTATTGATGAAATATTTAGAGGAACAAATCCTATTGAAAGAATTTCATCGTCAGCTGAAATTCTTAAATATATAAATAGTAAAGATAGTATATCTATAGTAGCAACTCATGATAGGGAACTTACAGACATACTTAAGGATAATTATGAATTCTTCTATTTTAGTGAAAAAGTTGATAGTAAGGGATTAAACTTTGATTATAAGTTAAAAAGAGGAGTATCTAAAACTCGTAATGCTATTAAATTATTAGATTATATTGGATATCCAAAAGAAATAATTAAAAAATCTTATTTAAGAGCCGAAACTTTAGAAAAATATATGTAAAACCATGGTTATATTAGTTTATGTTTTTATTAGCTAATATAACCTTTTTTATTAAAACTGTATAAATGTTTTCTTAGGGGAATTGTAGAATTTTTTTATATTATTGAAAAATAGAGAAGAAAATGAAGAAAATTTAATGGAAAAAAATACCTAAAAAGGCTATAGTTTTAGAGAAAAAGCTATATAATAAATATATGAGTTTTTTTTAGGGAGGGGTTATTGTGAAAAAGATAAGCAAATTAAATATAATAGCTATAGTAACAATAGGAATAATACTTTTAATTATACCCATTTCAATTCAAGCAAATGGAAGAGATGCAAGTAAGAGAATAAATAAATATGTTGCTCTCGGTGATGAGGTTGCATCTGAAAGTAAAGATTATTATGATGTATCTTATGTATCATTAATAAAAGATTTTTTAAAAGCTTTAAATTCAGATCTAGCTTATAGTAATTTAAGTATGGAAGGAATAACATCAGCTGAATTACTTGACATAATAAAATTAAATAAAGAGGAAATAAAAGATGCTAATTTAATTACTATATCTATAGGGGGAAATAATATATTAAATGTAATTATGAACAATTTATATAGTAATATTGATAGCGAATCTCTAGAAGAATATGATGAAGAAATGTTTGAGGCTATTGTAAGTGAATACTTGAATAGTGATGAAAAAAATTTAGAAGTTATAAATGAAATAGAAGTTTTTGAAAAAGATTTTACTAATATAATTAAACAAATAAAAAAGTTATCTCCTGATGCAGATATTTATATAAATACTGTGTATAATCCTATTAATAAAAAAGGAGATATATATGATTACTTTAATGAAAAAATAAGTGCTATTAATGAAGTAATTACAAAAAATTATAGCATATATGATTATAAAGTCATTGATTGCTATAACATTTTAAATAGTGATGAAAAATTAAATTTTCATGTTGTAAATAATGAATTTAAAATCTATCCCAATAAAGTTGGACATGCAATGATGGCAACTCAAGTTATTTCTGAATATGAGGATTATGTAAACTTAGAAGTAGAGAAAGTTACAACTTCTAGCAATAATATTAAAGGTAAAACTATTCCAAGTAGTAATGTAATTGTTGTATCTGAAAATGGGACAGTAGGAACAACTCAAGCAAAAAAGAATGGTGAATTTGAAATTGAGATATCGCCAATGGTTTCAGGAACTAATCTAGAAGTATTAGTTTATGATAATAATATTTTCTCAATTTTGTATAAATTTCAGAAATTAGTGGTTAAAAAGGGTTTATTTACATCATAATTAGTTTGGCCACATTTGATATGGACAATCATATTTTTCTTTCAATATGGTAATACTAAGCTTGAAATACTTAGGAGTAATTATAATAAACTAAAGATAATATTGGAGGAAAAAAGTATGAAGAAAAAAGTTATATCATTATTGATTTGTTCTGCATTAATGATGGTAGAAGGTGTTACTTATGCTCAAACTATAACTAATAATTCAAGTGATAGTAAGACTACAGTAGAAGCACCTGCAGAAGAAAAGGAACAAACTAAATCTAAGGAAACATCTGAACCTTCAGAAGAAAAATCTTCAGATGAAAAGTGCAAAAAAACTTCTCAAGATGATATAGAAGAAACTTCTTCAAACCCTTGCAAGAAGAAAGAAAAAGAAGAGAAGAAGAAGGAAAAAGAAGACAAGAAGTGCAAGGACGACAATAAGAAAGAAGAAAAGAAAAAAGAAGAAACTAAGTGTAAGGATGAATCTAAGAAAGAAGAAAAAAAGAAAGACGAATCTAAATGCAAAGATGAGTCTAAGAAAGATGAATCAAAAGATCAAAATAAATGTAAATGCAGAGATGAAGAAAAAGCTGCAGAATAATATAAATAAAACAATAGGGTCTATAAATTTAGACTCTATTGTTTTATTTACGATGAATTTCCTAGGAAATTTTATTTATAGCTTCACTTAAAACTTTACCTATAGAATCATGAATTACTAAATCAGCTTTATTATCAGCAGAAGTTGAACTCTTATTTATAAGAACAAGATTCTTTCCACTAAAGTAATCAATAAGTCCAGCAGCAGGATAAACAACAAGAGAAGTTCCACCTATAATTAATGTATCAGCATTTGCAATGGCATTAACTGCACCCCTAATGACATTATCATCTAAACCTTCTTCATAAAGAACAACATCAGGTTTAACATTACCACCACATTTAGTACAAGTAGGTACTCCCTTAGATTGTAAAATGAATTTTTCATCATAAAAAGCATGACATTTAGTGCAGTAGTTTCTTAAAACAGAACCATGAAGTTCAAATACAGTTTTGTTACCGGCAGCTTGATGGAGTCCATCAATATTTTGAGTAACAATAGCTTTTAATTTACCCATTTCTTCTAGTTTAGCTAATGCGATATGACCAGCATTAGGCTTTGCATTAGGATATATTAGTTTAGCTTTATAAAAGTTAAAAAATTCTTCTGGATATCTTATATAAAAACTATGAGAAACTAATTGTTCAGGAGTAAAAGTAACATTAAGTTTTTCATTAAATAATCCATTGGAACTTCTAAAATCAGGAATTCCGCTTTCAGTTGACATTCCAGCCCCACCAAAGAAGACTATATTGTTACTTTCTTTTAGTATTTTTGTTAACTTATCTATTTCAGCAGTCATAAAATCACCGGCCTTTTTATAATTTATATTTTTATTATTGCACAAATAAATGTAAAAATAAAATGCATTAATCACTTTTTCATATTTATATTTGCAATGAGTACAATATAGTGTAGAAATAAATTAGAGGTGAATAAAATGGCATTAAGACAACTTAGATATGAAGGTGATGAGATTTTAAGGAAAAAGTGCAAAAAAGTCGAAGAAGTTGATGATCATATAAGAATGATATTAGATGATATGCTTGATACTTTGCATAATACAGAAGATGGAGCAGCAATTGCAGCACCGCAAATTGGAATATTAAAAAGGCTTGTAGTAATAGATATGGGAACTGGCATAATTAAATTAGTTAATCCAGAGATTATTGAAGAAAAGGGAATTCAAGAATGTGTAGAAGGATGCTTAAGTATTCCTAATAAATATGGCAATACAATTCGCCCTAAAAAAGTTACAATAAAGGCATTAAATGAAAATGGAGAAGAAATAATTTTGACTGGAAGAGGAGAAATGGCAAAGTGTTTTTGCCATGAAATAGATCACTTAGATGGAATTCTTTTTATAGATAAAGTTACTAAATGGTTAAAGATGAATAATAAGTAAAATAATTTAAAGGTGCTTGAAAGAGCACTTTTTTATTAAAGGAAAATGTGGTCATACAATGTGGTGCAGAGGTGATTGTAAATGAAGGGAAAAAGTAATATGAAGGTTGCATTATGTCAGATAAATATTGAATTTGAAAATAAAGAATATAATAAAAAGAAAATTATAGCTAAAGTTAAAGAAGCAAAAAATAACGAGGCAAATTTATGTTTATTTCCTGAAATGACTTTGACAGGATTTGGTATTAATGTTGAGTTAATAGGAGAGAAAGAGAATAAAACCATAGATTTTTTCAGAAAAATATGTATTGATAATAATATAAATGTAGGATTTGGATGGGTAAAAAAAATAAATAGTAGTGGAGAAAATCATTTTACTATAATAAATTATAAAGGTGAGATAATATCCGATTATATAAAGATTCATCCTTTTTCTTTTAGTAATGAAGATAAGCATTATTTATCAGGAGAAGAAATAGTGAAGTGTACAATAGATAACACTAAGCTTGCTTCTTTTATTTGTTATGACTTAAGATTTCCAGAAATATTTCAATGTGTTTCAAATGATGTAGATATTATAATTGTTAGTGCTAATTGGCCACAGAATAGAAGTGAACACTGGAAAACACTGTTGAAGGCTAGAGCTATTGAAAATCAAGTTTATATACTTGGTGTTAATTGTGTTGGAAAAATAGATGGTTTATATTACTCTGGAGATTCATGTATTATTGATCCTAATGGTCAGGTAATAGAAAGTATAGAAAATGTTGAGGGAATAATTTATGGGATTATTGATTTAAAGGAAATAATAGCATTGAGAAAATCTTTTCCTGTTAAGAGTGATAGAAAAAATCAATTATACAATCAGTTCATGATTTTAAATATTTTAAAATCATAAGAAAGTATAGTTTTTCTTATTTTAGCATATGTGTTTTATTTAACTTGACCATCAGAAAAGTTGATTACTAATTTTTTCTGATGGTCAAGTTTTAAAATTTATTTACTAGATTCCCAATGTTGATTTAAAGTATTAAAAATAAATCTTAAAGTTTTACCAATTTCAAGATAACTTTCATCATTTAAGTTAGCTAGAGAAACTCTTAAACCCCATCTAGAAGATGCAAAACCATCTCCATTTAATAAAATAATAGAATAATTTTTAGCTAAATCATAAAGAATGTCAAATGGTGTGTAATTTTCTTCAATAAACTTAGCAAAGTTAATTCCATACTCAATTCTAGCCCAATCTAATATATTTATTTCAGTATAATAAGAAGCATAATGAGGGTTATTAAAAACTTTAAGTTCTAAGCCTTCACATAGTAACTCCTTACGTCTTTTACAGATATCAATAGTAAGATTTTTATAATTATTTTCTAAATCAACTAATGCAAATCCACAGAAAAATGCCATTTGTACTTGTTGTGGCGTTGAAAGACCTGCAGTATGATTTAAAGCAACTTGTCTACTATCAGCAACTAATCTATCCATAAATGATAATTCTTCAGGGTTTGAAGATAAATGACAGTAACGTTTGTTTAAAGTGTCTTTGTGTGTTTCAGGTAGCGCACCTATAAGTTTATTATAAATATTATTTTCGTTTAATATTATTGCACCAAGTCTCCAACCAGTTACACCAAAATATTTTGATAATGAATAAACACCAATAGTATTATAAGGTAAATCACTAATTACAGATTTGAAGTTATTAACAAATGTGCAATAAACATCATCAGTAATAATCATTAAATTAGGATTATATTTAGTTACAATATTCTTTAGTGTATTTCTACAATCATCATTTAGTGCAATAGATGCAGGATTGTTTGGATTCACTATAAATACAGCCTTAATACTTTTATCTTTTAATTTATTTAAATCATCTTCACTGTATTGGTAAGTAGGAAGACCATTTTCATCAACTTCATTAGCATGAATATTTATTACATCAAAATTGTAATGAGGTAAATGTGGTATTTCTAAATAAGGAGTAAAAATAGGTGTCATAAGAGCTATTTTGTCACCTTTATTCAATAGGTGATTTTTTTCAAGAGAATCAAAGATATAGCACATTGCTGCAGTTCCACCTTCAACTCCAAAAACATCAAAATTATTTTCAAATTTAATATCACCACATAATTCTTTAAGTAAATATTTATTTACAAGTTTTTCTATATTTACGAGCATTCTATCAGGAACAGGATAATTATCACCTATAATTCCATCAGCTAATTCAAAAATCCATTCATCTTCATTAAATCCAAGATTATTAATTCCATAATCATAAATTTTTTGTATTAAATCAATTCCAGGTAGTGAAGGATTTGTGTTAATATATTCTAATAATCTTTTAGCAATACCTTTTTTTTGTACCATACCAGCTAAGGAATTAATGTTTAAAGTACGTTGAGTTTCTAATATTGCAAATTGACCAAAAGTAAAAAATGCTTGTCTAGGTTCAGCAGCAGTCCAATTAGGATTTCCTCTACCAGCATCTAAAATTGTATTATTATTTAAAGATGCTAATTTTAATAATTTATCTTTAAATTCAAATGGACTTACGGTTCCATAAATATTTTTCAAGTTTTCTTTAGTTAATTCTGTATTCATTATGAATGTCTCCTTTCAGGATGTATAAACACTGAAATATTTCTTGCAAGTATTAATTTTATAATAGAATTAGTGAAATTAAAATAGAAAAAATAAGTTTTAGTAATATAATAAAATAAGTTAAAATAAATATAAAAAAAATAGTAAATTGATATAAAAGTCTTGGAAATTTATTTAAATTAATAAAAATGGGGAAATAATTATTATATTATAAGTATTTAAGGTATAAAAAAAAGGTGCAATTATACATGCACCTTAATTTTAATGAGTTAATACTTCAACTCCAGTTTCTGTTACTAATACTGTATACTCCCATTGCGCTGAAGGATAACCATCTTCAGTTAATGTAGTCCAACCATCATCAGAATCTATAAATATATCTGGTTTTCCCATATTTATCATTGGTTCAATGGTAAATACCATACCAGGAACTAATAACATTCCAGTTCCTTTTTTACCTACATGTGAAACAAAAGGTGTTTCATGGAATTCAAGACCTATGCCATGACCACCAAATTCTCTAACTACAGAGTAACCATTAGCTTCAGCGTGAGTTTGAACAGCTTCAGCTATATCACCTAAAAATCCCCAAGGTTTTGCAGCTGCTAAACCTTTATCTAAGCATTCCTTTGCTACTCTTACTAATTTCTCTAAATCAGGATGTACTTGACCAATCATAAACATTCTAGAGGCATCTGAAAAATAACCATTATATATAGTAGAAACATCTACATTTATTATATCACCATCTTCTAAAATAACATCTTCACTAGGAATACCATGGCAAACTTCATCATTTAATGATGTACAAACACTTTTAGGATACCCTTGGAAGTTTAATGGAGCAGGTATAGCACCTTGTGATACTGTGTAATCATGAACAATAGTATTAATTTCTTCAGTTGACATTCCTGCTTTGATTTTACTGCTCACTAAATCTAAAACTGCAGTATTAATTGCAGCACTTTCTTTAATTTTTTCTATTTGTTCAGGTGTTTTAATAATATTTCTAGGTGGTACTACATGACCTTTTAATTTATAAGAGTGGACTTTTTCATCAAAAGCCAAATGACAGTTTTTATACTTTTTATTACTACCACACCAACAGTGGTCATTTCTACTTAAGTTCATATTTTTTATCTCCTTGTTACTATTTATATATTTTTATTATATTACTTTATTAATAAAAAGGAAAACTAATAATATAAATATATGATATATGCAATTTTATTTAATTAAAAACTATTTAATTATGTTATAAAGATACTTTATAATATAACTAGAGAGGAATGAAATGGAAGGTAATGAAAATGAAAAAAAGCTTAGTTGGAAAAAGTAATTTAATATACAAGGCTTTTATGATAATAGGTATAATATTAGTTTTGTATTATTTAGTTTTAAAATTAATGTTTGGATTTATAGCATTTTCTAGTATGTTTTGTATGCTAGGAATAGTTTTAATTATTTATAGTTTTATAGAATTAAAGTTCCAAATAAATATTTGGGGCAAGATTCCTAAAATAATAAGAAATATAGTTACTATATTATTTACAATAGGATTAGTTTTATTTATAAGTGTAGAAGGTCTTATAATATATAATGGTCATCATGTTGATAAGGAAAAGCCAGATTATTTAATGGTATTAGGAGCAGGACTGAGGGGAACAAAAATTAGTACATCATTATTATATAGGCTAGAAACAGCATTAGATTTTCATGAATTATATCCTGATGTAAAGATAATTGTATCTGGAGGGCAAGGTGAAGGGGAAAAGATTAGTGAAGCTAGTGCAATGAGGAATTTCCTTGTTGATAATGGAGTAGATTCAAGTCAAATTATAATGGAAGATAAATCAACTGATACATATGAAAATTTTTTATATACAAAGAAAATATTAGATGAGGAAAGTGAAGTAAAAGATCCTACTGTTACTGTAATATCTAATAATTTTCATATGTTTAGAGCAAAATTTTTAGCCAAAGAAGTTGGGATTAATACTTTAGGATATCCGGCTCCATCTCATAAAGTATCGGCTATAGTGTTTTATGTTAGAGAATTTTTTGGAGTAATAAAGGCTTTTGTATTTAAAAGATAATAAGAACATTGAGAAGGTTATATTAAATAAATCTTCTCAATTTTTTATAAAAATTTAAGGGGGAATTAGTAAATGTATATTATTGAAACAAGTAATTTATCAAAGTCCTACGGGAAAAATAGAGGGATAATAGATATAAATCTGAAAATAAAAGAAGGTGAAATATTTGGATTTGTAGGGCCAAATGGCGCTGGGAAATCTACTACAATAAGAACATTATTAAATTTTATTTTTCCAACAGGGGGAAGTGGAAAAATATTAGGGATGGATATAGTAAAGCAAAGTAAAGATATTAAAAAGCAAATAGGATATGTACCTAGTGAAGTTAAATTTTATGATGAAATAAAGGTCAAAGATATAATTAAATATTCATGTAGTTTTTATGATGGAATTAATCAAGAAGATGTTGATAAACTTTATGAATTGTTAGAAGTAGATGTTGAGAAAAGAATGTCAGAGCTTTCTTTAGGAAATAAGAAAAAGGTTGCAATAGTACAGGCGTTAATTCACAAACCAAGGTTATTAATATTAGATGAACCTACGAATGGATTAGACCCATTAATTCAAAAAAGGTTATTTGAATTATTAAAAAAGGCAAATAAAGAAGGAACTACAGTATTTTTTTCATCTCATAACCTAGTGGAAGTGGAAAATTTTTGTGATAGAGTAGCGGTAATTAAAGAGGGTAAAATTATTGACACTGTAGTTTTAGAAAAGTTAGCTAAAAAAGCAGCTTTAAAGATAGTTTTAAGCTGCAAAGAAATAAATGAAGAGATAATAAAAGAAATAGGAGGACAAGTTATTTCTAAAGAAAAGAATGAATTTGTTTTTAATTATAGTAATGATGTAGATAGTTTGATTAAGAAGCTTTCAGCATATAAAATAAGTAAATTATTAATTAGTGAACAAACACTTGAAGATACATTTATGAATTATTATGAAAGCAAGGGAGTAAGATAATATGAATATTTTTAATTTTGAATTTAAAAGGTTATTTAAGGGGAATATCATTTGGGCTTTAGTGTGTAGTGTTTTAATTGTAATGTTTATGTTATTCTTTCCAAGTATGAAGGAGATGGGAATGCAAGAGTTAGTAGGATCAAAATTAGAATCACTTCCAGAGGCATTTTTAGAAGCTTTTAATATAAGTGGAGCCACTGATTTTAGTAATATTTCTGATTTTTCTGCTTATGTTCTTCAATATATAGTAATGGCAGGTGGAATATATGCGGCAATACTTGGAGTATCATCTTTAGCTAAGGAGGAAAGTGAAGGTACTGTTGAATTTTTATATTCTAAACCTGTTACAAGAAGTAGAATAGTTACAGCAAAGATTTTAGCTAATGCATTTATACTTTTTATATTTATAATTATAGTTTTTATTATAACTATAATTTCAACTATAATCGTTAAACCGGATGATGTAAAATTTGTATCAGTGATTACAGATATAAATAAGATTTATTTAGGAATGGCTTTAATTTCATATGTATTTATGACAATAGGTTTTTTAATATCAGTTTTTGTAAAGTCTGCAAAGAAAGCTACATCAATAGCATTAGAAATATTTTTTGCAAGTTATATATTAGGAATATTTTCAAAGCTTCAAGATAGATTAAGTGGATTCATATATTTATCTCCGTTTGATTATGCTGCTCCATCAAATGTAATAAAAAATGGATTTGAAGAAAAGTATATTATTATAGGATTAGGTATAATGATAATATCACTTGCTGGAACTTATATAATATATAATAAGAAAGATTATAATATATAAGTTGATGATAATTCAATTTGAGAAAAATAAATAAGCATATTTTAGTTAATTATAATTTGATAAATTTAATTTTAGATAAATATTTAAGGAAATACCACCAATTATAAATTAAAAATGGTGGTATTTTTAATAATATGGAAAGTAAATGAATAAAAATATTAATAAAGATTAATATTAAATATGTAAAAGTTTTTTGTTATAAATGATTTGAAAGGGGGTAGACGGTATGAGTAACAAGTTTATATTTAATGAGGATATAAATAAAATAATAACTAAAAGAAAATCAGTTAGAACATATAATACTGAAAAGATACCAGATGAAATATTAAATAAACTTAATGAATATATTAAATCCCTAAGTGGACCTTTTGATGAAAAGGTAGTATTTAAAATACTTGATTCTAAAGAACATATTAATGGAGCTAAACTTGGAACATATGGAATAATAAAAGGTGCAACAAAATTCATTGCAGCAAAGATAAAGGAAGGGGAATTTGCATTAGAAGAATTAGGATATGAAATGGAATCTTTAGTCTTATATGCAACAGCTTTGGGGTTAGGTACTTGTTGGATTGGAGGCACTTTTAAAAAAGGACAATTTGCTAAGGCAATGGAAGTTGAATCAGGAGAAATTTTACCTATAATATCACCAATCGGATATGAAAGTGAAAATAAAAGCTTTGTAGAAAAAACAATGAGAAGATTTTCAAATTGTGATTATAGAAAGCCATGGAATAAAATTTTCTTTTTTAGAGATTTTTCATGCCCCTTAACTGAACATGCTACTTTAGATGGATTCAAAGATGCATTAGAAAATGTAAGATTGGCCCCATCAGCTTTAAATAAACAACCTTGGAGAATAGTAAAGCATGGAGATGATTTTCATTTTTTTATTTCTAATGATAAAGAGGAAGCTAAAGAAGGATATGATATTAACAAAATAGATTTAGGAATTGCAATGTGTCACTTTGATTTAACTTGTAAAGAACTTGGAATAAATGGGGGATTTAAAGTAATAGATCCTAAAATTGAAGAGGTACCAAAGCATTATAAGTATATTATTACTTGGATTAAAGAGGAACAAAAGAGATAAATATAAGAAAATATCTATAAGTATAGTTAGAAATACTTTTAATGTATGTAAATAAATAATTTGGATAAAATAATTTTAGGATTAATTATATAGTTTATATACAGTGGAGGTTATTAATTATGGCTTTTGAAAAATTAGAAAACAAAATTAATAAAATTAATAAAAAAATCAAGCAAGGAAGATTATCTCAAGAAATTGCTGATGAAATTAGCAATGTAATTAATGAAGTAGAAGAGTTAGGCGATGAAGCAAAAGATAAATTTAAAAGTGCAGTAGATAATATGAAAAAATCATTAAATAAAATGAAGTAATAAAGGAGCATATGAGTATATGCTCCTTTATTTTTAATATATCTTTTAAATATTGCAAGATAAACTCCGTTGTAGGAATATATTAACAAATATTTTACAGTATGTTAATATATTAATTAGGTGCCAGTAAATGATATGTGAGGTGTTTAATGAATAAAAAGTTTGAAATTATAACGGCTTGGTTGGTAGTTATAGTTGTAATTGGGGCAATAATATTTGCTAATGTGAAAGGGACATTAAATAAAGGCAAAGATATATTTGATGAAAAAGATATTACTAGTTCAAAGTGGAACATATTAAAAGAATTTATACCAAATGATGATCTTGTTAAATTTAATATAGATGCACCTAATGCATCTTTAGAGATTATAAAAACTGATGAAAAGGAAATAAAAATTCAATGTACTAATAATGATAATAGCCAATATAAAATAAATCAAAAAGGTAATGATATAATAATAGAGAAAAAAGAAAAATTGGAACTATTTAAATGGAATATTAAAGGAGATAATATAAAAATAGAAATACCAAGTACGCTAATAGCAAGCATTGATGCTGATACTTCTAATGGAGCAATAATCTTAAATGATATTGAAGCGAACAATATTTATATGGATACAAGTAATGGAGAAATAATTGTAGAAAATGTTAATGTTAAAGAAGATATAAAAATTGATACATCTAATGGAGGAATTGAAGTTTTAAATGTATCTGCAGAAAATATTATTTTAGATTCAAGTAATTCAGAGGCAATATTAAATAATATAAATGGAAAAAAAATAAAGGTAGATATATCAAATGGGGAAATTAAGGTAAATGAATGTCGAGGTAACAAAGTTGTACTAGATACTTCTAATGGAGAAATAGAAGCATATGAATGCTATGCAAATAATTTAAAGTTAGATACATCAAATGCAGAAATAACATTAGAAAATTTAAAAGATAAGGAGTTTGTAATAGATATTTTAGAAGTAAGTACGAGTAATGCTAGTGAAAACATTAATGCAAAATATAATAATAAAAAATAAATAAGCAAACAAGGAGAGTTATAATGAAAATAAGAAAAGCAACCATAGAAGATGTAAATATAATAGCAAAGTATAACTATAACTTAGCACTTGAAACAGAAGAAAAAGTACTAAATATGGATACAGTAACTAAGGGCGTTGAAGCAATATTAAGAGATTCAACTAAGGGAATTTATCATGTATGTGAAATAGAGGGACAGGTTGTAGGTCAAATAATGTATACTTTTGAATGGAGCGATTGGAGAAATGGAACATTCTTATGGATTCAAAGTGTATATGTTGATAAGAAGTTTAGAGGAAAAGGTATATTTAAAAACTTATATAAATATATAAAAGATATTTGTGATAATGATAAAGATATTTGTGGAATAAGATTATATGTAGAGAAGGAAAATTATGTTGCTCAAAAAACATATAAAAATATTGGTATGGATGAATGTAATTATTATATTTACGAGTATGAAAAATAAATTATAGAAGACTATATATAATTAAATAGCTATAAAGTGAATAAGAACTTTATATATATCATATAAAGGAATAGGGGGTGAAAGTAAAAATGAATACAGCAGAATTAAAGGCAAATGCAAAAGAGCAGTTAAGAGGAAAATGGGCAGTGGCAATTGCTACTGTACTAGTTGCTAATATATTAATCGATTCAGATGTAATGTATAAGGTTAGTGAAAAATTTGGTTTGATAGGATTAAGTATATCATGCAGTTTAATATCATTATTCCTTGGGGGCGTTATTTCAGTAGGGCTTTGTAAATTTTTATTAGATATGACGACTAAAAGAGAAGAGCCAAGATTTGAAACTTTATTTTCTCAATTTAATATTTATCTTAAAACACTAGGATTAAATATACTTATTACATTATCTGTATGTATAGGTACTATATTATTTATAGTTCCGGGAATAATTGTTGGACTTATGTTTTCTCAAAGCTATTATATTTTATCTGAAGATCCTAGCAAATCTATAACACAATGCATAAAAGAAAGTGTTGATATGATGAATGGCCATAAGTGGGACTTATTTTATTTAGAATTAACATTTATAGGATGGTGGCTTCTTACAGCAATAACCGTTGGAATTGCAGGGCTTTGGGTTGCACCATATGTTAAAGTAACTGAAACTAATTTTTATTTAAGTATAAAAAATAATTAATAAAGTCAAGGCATTAGAGGTTATATAATTTAAAATTATATAACCTCTAATTTTTTATGTATTTAATATAAAAAAAGTAATGTATAAAATATCCTTTAAAATTTGTATAATTATAAAAAATATAATCTACAATTACTAATTTTACAAAGGGTGGGTGATATCATGGCAAAAGAAGCATGTGATAATAGGGTATATATATTGACTAGCAAATTAATGTATCTTTTTATAACTAATATATGGTTTTTGGTAAGTATTTCACCATTTATACTTTATTTCTTTTTATCAGGTGAAAATTTATCTATTCCAATATTAACATTTATAGGAATAGTACTAGGTCCAGCGCTGTCAACAATGTTTTCTGTTACAGGTAGAGCAATGAATGATAAACAAGAAAATGCCACGAAAGATTTCATTCATTTTTATAAACTTAATTTTGGACAAGGTATATTTATTGCAGCCATTATAAATATAATATTAATGGTTTGTTATGTAGACATAGGATTATTTTTTTTAAGTAACATGAAGTTTATTTCTTATATATTAATTGCATTAGCTATATTTATGGGAGCAATATGCTTATATGTTTATCCAATCTTATCAAGAATAAACGCAAAAACAATTGATATATTTAAGATATCCACCAGATTAGTATTTAAAAAGTTATATATAACATTAACTAATATATCAATCTTAATAATAGGTGTAGCTATAGTAGGCTTTACTAACATTTCATTAATTGCAGTGTTGTTTGGTGGGAGTGCAGTATGCTA
This sequence comes from Clostridium sp. K04, assembly GCF_019734375.1. Taxonomy (NCBI): domain Bacteria; kingdom Bacillati; phylum Bacillota; class Clostridia; order Eubacteriales; family Clostridiaceae; genus Clostridium; species Clostridium sp. K04. The sequence continues at coordinate 149 of NZ_JAASHD010000042.1, read as the reverse complement.
TTTTATTTTAAGAATGGAAGAAAATATTTTAAAAGATGTAGATGCTGAGTTAAAAGAAAAATATTCAAAATAAAAAAAGGAGCTGTATCAGATTGAATTAATAAATTCAGTCTGAATACAACTCCTTTTTAATTGTTCAAAATTTTATA